>JBJKPN010000148.1:0-10019 GCA_046706365.1 Candidatus Kryptoniota bacterium
GCAGCCGGAGTGTACGTTTGTCGAATGATATCCGGTGAGTTCTCGAGCTCTGTGAAAATGCTGTATCAGAAATAGGATTCTTCTGAAAAGGATAGGCGGATTGCCTGCAGTTTGGGCGGAGATCTGCGGGTATAAGCTGAAAGTAGTACAAACGGGCAAAATTCATAGAGACGGGATGCCAATAGCAGGCTCATCAATGCGATCTCTTCAGTCTTTCATTTCAATTATGTTGAATTTCTTCGGATTTGGGCCTATTTGTCCGGGAACTTGACAATTGGGTGTAGGTGTTGTATATTTTCGACGCAATTACTTAAACAGTCGAACAGTCATAAGGTCGAAATAATGACAGAACAATTATCGACAGAAAAACAGGCGGTTATACTGAACGCGGCCCGGAAGAGGTTCGCCTATTACGGGTTCTCAAAGGTCACGATGGACGAGATTGCCGCCGATATCGGAATGGGCAAGGCTTCACTCTATTACTACTTTCCCACCAAAGAAAGCCTTTTCCAGGAGGTCATCAAACAGGAATCGGACCAGTTCCTCGGCGACATACAGGCAATGATAAGCGAGCAGATCTCTCCCTGCGATATGCTGCGGATGTACGCGGCGAAGCGGATCGAACACTTCAGGAACCTCGCGAACCTTAGGGCTCTCCAGTTCCAGCAGACAGCTGAACTGAGACTGCCGTTTCTCGAGCTGTTCAAAGACTTCCAAAAGCAGGAGGTGGGTCTTCTCAAGCAAATCCTCCAGATAGGGATGAAGGCTGAGGAATTTTCAGTTTCCAACGCGGAGCAGTCGGCGGAAATCATCATCATGATGCTTTACGGTCCGCGAGCCTGGTCGATTCACAAGCGAGGCAACAGCCTGGACGACGAGACATACGCCGTACTCGAACGGGCTTCCAAGGAAATAGTAGAGATAATCCTGAACGGTATACGAAAAAGAAAATAGAGAGGAAACAAGTAATGGAATCCAATGACAATCAAAACAAAAAAATAGACGAGGCTCCGCAAAAGGGCGCCCGACTGGAAGGGAACGGTGAGGCCGACGAGAATATCGAGGATGTTCCTCTTTTCAGGAAGAAGCGGGTAATCATACCGCTGTTTCTCGTCCTGATAGCAGCGGCAATCGGCGGTTACTACTGGTATCTCAACATGCAGCAGTTCGTCTACACCGACGATTCGTATGTCGATGCCAACAGCGTTGCCATCAGCACTAAGATGTTGGGGAGAATAGTCTATCTCGGTACGGATGAAGCCGATACGGTCAAGGTGGGTCAGGTTCTTGTGAGGCTTGATGCTTCCGATCTGCAGGCACAGAAGTCCTCCGCGGAAGCCGAGCTGGCACTTGCACAGCAGAGCGTGCCGCTTTCGGAAGTCCAGGTCAACCGCGCGACGGACGATTTCAACCGGGCGTCGGTGCAGTACAAGGGCGGAATCATAACGCAGGAACAGTACCAGCATGCCCAGCAGGCTCTTCAGGCAGCCAAAGCCGAATATGCGATCGCAGTTGCGAAGATTTCCACGGCAAAGGCGAGAGTCGGCGTAATCAACCAGCAGCTGCAGAACACGATCGTCACTTCCCCCATCGACGGAGTTGTCGCAAAGCGCTGGGTTCTTAGGGGAGACGTGGTTCAACCGGGACAGCCTGTGTTCACTATATACAACATGGGTCACATCTGGATAACCGCAAATCTCGAGGAGACCAAGCTCGGGCATCTCCATCTTGGCGACCCGGTAGAGATCAACGTGGATGCATATCCGGGAGTGAAATTCTACGGCGCGGTTTACCAGATCGGCTCATACACGGCATCCGAATTTTCGCTGATCCCGCCGGATAACGCGTCCGGCAACTTCACGAAGGTGACTCAGCGAGTGCCGATAAAAATATCCGTGGAAGATCCCGCCACATATGTCCTCCGGCCCGGGATGTCTGCCGAAGTCACGATAAGGGTACGCAAAAAAGGATAACCCGATGTTCTGTCTGCGCTCTTTGAGATCGTACCTGAATGCCAATTTTGGGATTGCGAATGCTGCGTCAACGGTTATGACAGCTCTCTCTTTTGAACGGGGGACACCGTGAACAACGCAGGAATGTCGGGTAACGGCCGGAACGGTGCCGGCGTATTGTCGTTGGATGCGGGGCACTCGAGCTATAAATGGTGGGTCCTGGCCAATATAATGATCGGCACTTCCATGGCGGTGTTAGACTCCACCATCGTGAATGTGTCCCTACCGAAGATAATGGCGGCATTCGGAATATCCGTCGACAAGGCAGAATGGGTGATCACCGGATATCTGCTTGCATTTGCGGCCATGCTTCCGAGCTCCGGCTGGTTTGCCGATCATTTCGGGTACAAACGCATGTATGCAATCGCACTTTTCCTGTTTACTGCAGGCTCTTTCCTCTGTGCGATGGCGTGGAATGAGAACGTGCTCATCGCTTTTCGTGTCCTGCAGGGACTGGGCGGCGGCATAATAACCCCTGTCGGTATGGCCATAGTGCTGCGTGAGTTTCCCCATGAAAGGCGGGGGACGGCCCTCGGTTTCTGGGCGGTTGCAGCCGCGGGCTCGGTCTCGTTCGGACCCCTGATAGGCGGCTACCTGGTAGACAACTTCAGCTGGAACTCGATCTTCTACGTGAACGTGCCGATAGGCATTTTCGCGATGTTCGCTACTTGGGCAATCCAGAGGGAATACAAAGTTCAGCACACGCGCTCTTTCGATATCGTCGGGTTCATCTCGATGAGCACCTTTCTGGTATCGCTCCTTCTTGCACTCGCCGACGGAAATGCTGCGTGGAACACTGGCGGATGGACGTCCACTTTCATCGTATCGTGTTTCGTGGTGGCGTTTGTGTCGCTGGTGGTCTTTCTCGTCGCGGAGTTCCGGGTCGAGCATCCGATACTGGAATTGAAGCTTCTGAAGAGTTTCAATTACAGCATGGCAAACATAGTGCTTTTCATTTTTGGGTTCTCGGTCTTCGGGAGCACGTTTTTACTCCCCCTTTATTTGCAGGATTCACTCGGCTATACGGCGTACCAGGCCGGCGCGGTATACCTTCCCATGGGTATTATCCAGGGCATCGTGGCACCTATTTCCGGCATCCTGGCCGACAGGATCAATCCCAAGATCATAGCCTTGATCGGAATAATCCTGCTTGCATGGAGCTGGTACTTGAATGGTTTCCTCTCTCTTTTCTCCATGCATGCCCAGATAATGCTGCCGGTCTACCTGCGGGGGCTCGGAATGGGTCTGATATTCACCCCTTTGAGCACGGTGGCGCTTGCAGAAATAAAGAACGAGAAAATGGCCCAGGCCTCGGGCTTGTTTAATGTAATAAGGCAGGTCGGAGGAAGTTTCGGCGTCGCGGTTATCGGCACGCTTCTGACAGAGCGGACCTTGTTCCACACGGCAGTCGACGCGCAGTCGATGAACCAGTATTCGGCTTCGTTCCAGCACGTCGCTTACGTGCTCAGGAATTTTGCAACGCAGGCCGTCGCCGGACCGGCATCGCTCGAGATGCAGAGAGCAAAAGCACTGGTCATTACGAACGTGGCGAACCAGGCAGTCGTTCAGGCGACGGACGACGCATTTTTATTTGCATTTGCCATAATGATCCTCTGTGTCATTCCCATCCTGTTCCTGCGGACCAGGGGAAAGGCGAAATCGGGAAAGAAAGTCGTCGCGATGGAACGAGCTTCGGCAAACTGAAAATTTTCATATAGAATTGAGGAGGAGATGACTGGATTTAAGATAGATGACGGCAGCGGAGGCGGGTACGCCCGTTCTTTTCTCAACACTTCAAGCCATACTTATAAATGGTGGGTCCTTGCAAATGTCATGATAGGGACGTTCATGGTTGTTCTGGACGCCACAATCGTCAACGTGGCTCTCCCGAAGATCATGGCGACATTTGGAATACCGATCGACACTGCGGAGTGGGTTCTCAACGGCTATCTAATAGCTTTCTCTGTGATGCTCCCTGCGTCCGGTTGGTTCGCAGACCAGCTGGGGTACAAGAAGATCTACATGTTTGCCCTGTTTCTGTTCACGCTCGGCTCTTTCCTCTGCGGAACTGCCTGGAATGAGAGCGCCTTGATCCTCTTCCGAGTTCTTCAGGGAATAGGGGGCGGTCTGCTTATGCCCGTCGGAATGGCAATAGTGCTTCATGAATTTCCGTTCGAACAGCGCGGCACGGCTCTCGGTTTCTGGGCAATCGCCGCCGCGGGTTCCGTATCCTTCGGTCCGCTTATCGGAGGGTATCTTGTCGACAGGTTCAACTGGAACGCGATCTTCTATGTCAACGTGCCGTTCGGATTTATGGGAATTCTGGCAACCCTCATGATCCTTCGGGAATACTGGTCGGAGCACGTTCGCCGGTTCGACTTCATCGGCTTCATTTCGATGGCGGCCTTCATGGTGAGTCTACTGCTCGCCCTGGCGGACGGCAACGCGGCTTGGAACACCGGCGGGTGGACATCGGGGTTTATCATCACGAATTTGGTTATTGCCTTCGTGGGCCTCGTCGTGTTCTTCATTACCGAATTTTCGGTCAAGCATCCGCTGATTGACCTCAAGTTGTTTAAGAGCTTCAATTACTCGATGGCAAACGCGGTCTTTTTCATCTTCGGATTGTCCGCTTTCGGAAGCATCTTCCTGCTTCCGCTTTATCTTCAGAATTCCCTCGGGTACACCGCTTATCAGGCAGGGGCTATATTCCTGCCGATGGGTTTTCTTCAGGGAATCGTCGCGCCTCTCGCCGGAGTGATGACGGACAAGATTAATCCGAAAATACCCGCCCTTCTGGGAATACTCCTGCTCGGATGGAGCTGGTATCTGAACGGCTCGCTCTCTCTGTTTTCAATGCACGCGGAAGTTATGTTCCCGATTTACATCAGAGGCATCGGTATGGGATTGCTCTTCACACCGCTGAGCACGATCGCTCTGACAGATATCAAGAAGAAGGATATGGGACAGGCGGCCGGCCTTTTCAATGTCATAAGACAGGTCGGTGGAAGCTTTGGCGTGGCAATCGTCGGTGCGGTTCTCACACAGAGAACCCTCTTCCACACTGCAGTGGACGGCCAGTCGGTAGATCGTTATTCACCCGCCTACCAGCATATACTGTACGGACTGCAGAGATTCTCGACAATGGTGCTCAGTGCACCCGGCGGAATGGAACTACAGCGCGCGAAAGCCTTGATTATGAAGGACATCTTCGGCCAGGCGATAGTTCAGGCCACCGACGACACGTTCCTCTTCGCCTTTGCGGTGATGATGCTGTGTGTCATCCCAATACTCTTCCTGAAGACGAGGAAGAGGGCGAAGGGAGAGAAAGTAGTAAGCATGGAGTAAGGAAGAGTGAAACAGGGAAATCTCCCATTGATTCCCCGATTGACGGGCGATGAAAGGTCGTCCGATCAGCGAGTAGCGAGAAATATTGTTTATGGAAATACATTCAAAGTTCGATACTCAACCTCAGGCTGAATTTCAGCAGCCGAAGGTCGATAGCTTATAAAAACCATGGTGAAAATAATGAAATCCAGACTCGTATTGTTAATTTTGTTTTTAACCTTTTCGACTACCGGTGCGGTCTTCGCGCAATCGGCTGTACCTGACTCGCTTACTTTGGACGAAGCGGTCAATATGGTGCTTTCCAGGAATCCGGCGGTGCAGCAGGCGACACATGCAATTGATGCTTCGCAGGCAGCGGTCAAAGTGAGCAGAAGCTCCCTGTACCCGAACGCCGGCGTCTCGCTTAACTACGCACTCCTCGGCCCGGTCGCTGCTTTAGGCTTTCCAGGTTTCGGCACTTTCAAGCTCTTCCCGGCAAGCAATTTCGACGAGCATGTCGGCGTCAGTGCGACATTGTATGACTTTGGAAAGCGTCAGACCGAAATCGATCTCGCGAAGACGAAAGTAATGAGCACGAAAGACAGGCTCGACCTCGTAAAGCAGAACCTGGCCTACGGTACTATCCAGACATTTTACAGTATATTGTTTCTTGAGAGAAGTATCCGAGTTCAGGACGACGAGATAGCGACACTGCAGCAGCATTTGTTGATGACGAAGAAGAAAGTGGAAGCCGGAACAGCGACGAACTTCGACGTTCTTACGACACAGGTGAGAGTCGCGGCTGCACAGAATGAGAAGATAAGCCTAGAGAACTCGCTGGAGAATACCAAGATAGCCCTGCGTCATCTTCTGGGACTTCCTCCGGATTCTCCGATCGATCTGTCCGGGGAGTTTTCCGAAGCGCTCGTTTCAATCAATACGGACTCCCTCACCGGGATTGCCATGAAGGACCGGGTTGAGATGAAAGCCGCGGAAGATCAGATACATACGGCTCGGGCGGCTTACAATGTGGCAGCGGCGATTTACAAACCGACTCTAGACGTTGCCGCCGCTTACGGCTTCAAGAACGGCTACGAGCCCGACATCAACGCGTGGAGAGGGAATTACGCCATCTCCGCTCAGCTGCAGATCCCGATCGACGGATTCGTCCCTTATTTCGGAGGTTACAGAAGAGAGAACATGGAACAGGAAGCTTCCGCCAACATCGCAGAGGCGTCTTCATACAGGACCGGCGTTTCGCAACAGGTATCAGCGGATGTGCAGAAAGGGATCTCCGACCTTCGTTCGAGCATGGACAAGCTGAAGACTACCGATATCACCGTCAAGCAGGCGGAGACTGCACTGGATCTCGCGAAGATCAGGTATGAAGCCGGGACCGTAACGAACCTGGACCTGCTCGATGCCGAGACCTCCCTTGCGCAGGCCAGACTCATGCGCCTGGAGGCTCTATATAACTACGTGATTGGAAAGTATGAACTCCGGAAGGCTATCGGCGAAAAGCCATGGTGAAAGACCCCAAGTTCCAGAATACAAGCTCCAAACAAGAGTCGAACATCAAATTGAAAATCTCAAATGCCGGATACGGTGTTTGTTTTTGCAGGGATTGGAGCGTGTTTGGCCTGAGGACTACCTTCGTGGGAACTTGTTCTGAAGGGATTCATCCGGAGGGGTTGGAGCTTGTTGCGCGATGAAGATTCTCCAGAGTTGCGGTTCCCGGTCATGGGGAGGCCTGGAGATGCAGGCGCTCTTGATCTCGCGCGAGTTAAAGAGCCGGGGTCACGATGTCGGCCTCCTCTGCACGCCGAGGTCCGCAATTCTCCGTGAATCGAACGCCGCCGGCGTGCCGGCCTTCGGACTGCTTGGTGACGACAAAAAGGCTTTCGGCACGATAAAGGATTTGAGCCGGTTCCTGAAGAGCTACGATTTCGACGTCGTGCACACCCATCTTTCGCATGATCTCTGGTGGCTCGTTCCCGCACTCAAGCTGTCGTCCTCGAACGCGAAGCTCTTCCTCACGAAACACATGGCTAGCGGGGTAAAGAAAACGGATCCGCTACACAGGTTCCTTTACGGGAGACTCCAGGCTACTTTCGCAATCTCGAACTACATCAGGGGAAGCGTCCTTAACACCTGCCCTGTGTCCGAGAAGAGCGTCCATGTTTTGGCGCCCGGCATATCGCTCGAAATATTCAACCCGTCCCTCTATGACAAAGCGGAAATCCGGAACGAGCTCGGAGTACCGCCCGAGGCGCTGCTTGTAGGGATGACCGGCAGGATTACGCCCGGGAAGGGACACCGGGAATTTCTCCTGGCTGCAAAGAAGCTGTCCGAAACTTCAGGTTTGAATTTGTTCTTTGTGGTCATAGGCGGAGCCAGCTACGGAGAGGAATCGTTTGAAATGGAGCTCCGGGAGCTAGTCGATGAGCTTGGTCTGACAAACGTGATGCAGTTCACCGGTTTCAGGAACGATGTCCCCCGCCTTCTTTCGGCCTTCGACATTCTCGCATTTCCGTCGCACGAAGAATCGTTCGGACTTGCACTCGTGGAAGCGATGGCCATGAGGGTCCCGGTCGTTGCCAGCGCGAGTGCAGGAGTGCTGGATATCGTCATCGACAGGCAGACCGGCATTCTCTTTCCCCCGAAGAACCACGACGCTCTTGCCGACGCCATCACTACGCTGGTGCTCGACCCTGACGCCCGTGCAAGATACGCGGCTTCAGGCCGCGAGAGAGTGGAAAAAAATTTCAGCATACGGGCCCTCATACAGAAACTCGAGAAATATTACACGGCGTAGTGGCCGCGCAGCATTGCCGCCGGCGCCCGCGGAATTCTTTTGGACTTCGCTGCGTTGATTATATCAATGATTGCGCTCGTCGTCATATCGGCGAGGCTCTATCCGACGGTAGCAAGGTGAAGAACAACTCAAAAGTAAAGAGTCAAAAGTCAGAACGCGGACCCGCTCAAGTGTTTGTTCGTGTATAATTCCGGATTTTGATTTCACAGGAGGAGGATTTAGGACTATGTCAGAACGAAAGAACTTTATCGATCTCAAGATTTCCGATGGAACGACGATGGCGGCCTACGTTTCCCGGCCAAAGGATGCGGGAAAACATCCCGGGATAATGGTGTTCCAGGAAGCATTTGGAGTGAATCCATATATAAGAGATGTGGCCGACAGATTTGCCAGGGAAGGTTTTACTGCAATTGCCCCCGAATTGTTCCACAGGACGGGAGCTGGGTTCGAGGGAGATTACAATAATTTTCCGGCGGTCCAGCCGCACACTTCGAAACTCACGAACGAAGGCCTTGAAGCAGACGTCAAGGCAGCTTATGAATGGCTCGCGAAGGATGAAAATACCGACGCGAACAGGATCGTTTCGGTGGGATTCTGCATGGGAGGCCGCGTGTCGTATATCGCAAATTCGGTCCTTCCCCTGAAGGCGGCGGTTTCCTTCTACGGTGCCGGCATCGCTCAGGGCCTGCTAGACCGAGTGAAGAACCTGCACGGGACGATGTTGTTCTTCTGGGGCGGACTCGACAAACACATCCTGCCGGAGCACACGCGTGCGGTGGAGGATGCGCTTCGGGCCGCCGGGAAGGAGTTCGGCAACGTCACGTTCTCTTATGCCGATCATGGTTTCTTCTGCGACCAAAGGGCCGCATATAATGAGAAAGCCTCGAAGCAGGCGTGGCCGATGACGCTGGAATTCCTGAAGTACCAAATCAGATAGACGCGGGTCCCGGCGCCGCGTAATCGACGGGAATATTCCAGCTTCCAATTTACGTTTTCCAAACAGGTTGTAACTCTCAATAAAAAATAGACCGAAGCTTGTTCGGCATGATACCATGTTTGAACTTGTGTCTGGTTGCAGCATCATGAGACACTCAAAAACGGAGGTTTGTGAATCTATGAGACTTGTTCCCGTTCTGTTTATTCTGGCCGCGTTCGTATCTGGATGCACCACTTCCATGGTCACGAAGGAAGAAACCGCCCCGGTATTTCCCGTGGAGAGACTCAGGCACGAATTGAAGACGCGGTTCGACGACCCGGAGTTCTTCAACGCATTCTGGGGAGTGAAGATCCAGTCTCTCAAGACCGGAGAGATCATATATCAGCAAAACGCAGACAAAAGTTTCATGCCGGCATCGAATCTGAAGCTTTACACGACTTCAGCTGCGCTGACCAAACTCACGCCTCAGTTCAGGTATGTTACGAAGCTGGAAACCGACGGGACGGTGGAGGGCGGCGTCCTCAATGGAAATGTTTACCTGAAGGGGAGCGGCGATCCGACAATCTGCGGGAGGTACAACGGAGGAAACGTCATCCTGACATTTCAGCAGTGGGCGGACAGCCTTAAATCGAGAGGCATCCACGAAATAAACGGCAGCATCGTCGGCGACAACAGCGCCTTCGACGGAAGCCCGTACGGAGCAGGATGGGCGGCCGATTACGAGACGGACTGGTATGCGGCACAGATGGGCGGAATAGTCTTCAACGACAACTGCGTCGACATGACTGTCACTGCCGGCGACTCCGTCGGTGCGCCCGCGAAGATCTCCTGGAACCCTGACACGAAGTATATCAGCGTCGTCAACGAGACCGTCACGACTCCGCCCGACTCGAATCCACCCGGCTACTATATAACATTTCATCGCGCA
>JBJKPN010000149.1:0-7341 GCA_046706365.1 Candidatus Kryptoniota bacterium
ATCTCCCTTGGGTAAATGTCGAAATCAGTCTTGCCGAGTATTTCCGTTTCGGACGGCAATCCCGCGAAGCGCTGGACATCCACCCGGTTGGCGATCACTTTCCTGTAGTTCTTATCCTTGACATAGATGGTATGCGGGAAATTGTCTATGAGCGTTCTCAGGAGGATGCGCTCGCTTTCCGCTTCTTCTTCGGCGAGTTTGCGCTCCGTGATGTCTCTCAGGACTCCGTCAATTCTGACGAGCTTGTCGTTTTCATAGACAGGTACGGAGTTATCTTCAATATAGCGTCGAGATCCATCCTTGCATTTCCACCATCTCTCCCAGGTCGGTGACCAGCCCCGACTATGTGTTTGCAGTTCGTTCGTCACCGGATCCTTCGCAGACGGATCCGCACCCTCGATGACATGTTTCATGAATTCCCAACGACCGCCGCTTTTTTCTATGTCGGCCGGAGTGTATCCCAGAATCCTCTCGAAAGCCGGACTCAGGTATTCGAAATTGCCGGTAAGCCCATCGACGCTGTAAATGATATCACTGATCGAACTTGTAATCCTCGCGAGCGTCTCTTGCGAGGTTCTCAGTTCTTCTTCGGATCGTTTTCTGTCGGTCACGTCCCTGACGATACCTTCAAACGCAACGACCCGGTTTTGGTCGTCTAACTGCGGTCTGCTTTTTATCTCAACCCAGATGACGGCGCCGTCCTTCCTTATCCAGCGGATCGTCAGCGGCTCTTCGCTGTACGGAGAAGCCTGCGACAACCTGTCAAACATCTCGCGGTCGCCCGGGTGTATGACATCTACAATAAGGCTGGGCTTTGCATAGTGCTCGTCGGGGGTATAACCGTTTATATCGGTACAGGAAGGGCTCACGTACTCAAAATGCGGAAAAGGGATGAGGACGTAACGGAATACGATGTCCTTTGCGTTTTCCGCAAGAAGGCGGAATTTGGCCTCGCTTTCGGCCATTTTCTCTTCGGCTTCCCGCAGAGGCGTGATGTCGTTCGAGACACCGACCATCCCGATGATGTCGCCACGTTCATCTCTAAGGGGTATCCTGGATATTAACTCCCAGCGCCTTTTGCCCGCCGGGTCCAGATCCGAAAGAGGTCTGTTGAGGATATTCAACCCTTCACTAATGATCTTCTCATCTTCCTTGTAGTACTGCTCCGCCAGATCGGGAGGAAAGATTTCAGCATCGGTTTTTCCGACGATGTCATTCTCCATGAGCGGGCCGACCTGCTCATTTACCCGGCTGAGATACGCCGTGTTCACAAGGATCTTCCGGTGCTGGGTGTCCTTGGCATAAATCGTATTTGGAATATGGTTGATTATTGTCTTGAGCATAATCCGCTCGCGACGAAGCTCCTCAGCTGCGCGCTTTTGTTCGGTGATCTCATTCGTAATTCCGACAAACCCGGAAATCTCGCCGTCGTCGCTGCGCAAGGGTATTTTGGAGATCAGCTCCCATCTTTCGCTGCCGTCGGGATCGACGGAGTGTTGCTCCCTGTTGATAACCGCCGTGCCTTCCCTCAGCACTTTTTCGTCTTCAGCCAGGAAATCACCCGCCATCTCGGAAGAATATATTTCGATGTCAGTTTTGCCGATGACTTCCGATTCCGAAAAGATATTTTTGCCCGTCGACAGCTTCACGCCGCGAAGGTGGGCGGGATTTGCAATCACCTTCCGCAGATTCTTGTCCTTAACGAAAATACCGTTGGGAATATTGTCTATGATGGTCCTCAGCAGCTGCCTTCCCTGGGAATGCGCCTCTTCGACCTCCTTCTGTTTCGTGATGTCCCAGACAATCCCGACGAGTCCTGTAGCAGTTCCGCGTTCATCGAGGAGCGGGACCTTCGACACGAGTTGCCAGTGTTTATTTCCGTTTTTATCCACGAGCAGCTCTTCCCTGTCAATAATCGACCTGCCGTTCTCGATCACGTCCCGGTCTTCCCGATTGTATCGCAGAGCCGTCTGTTCAGGGTACATGTCGAAATCGGTCGTTCCCAGAAGATCATCTTCGGATCTTATTTCTCTCAGGCTTGAGAACAGCGACATACGTTCGACGTGCCCCTTGCTCACCAGAATTTTTCGATAATTTGTGTCCTTTGCCCAGATCGAAGCGGGGAGGCGGTCGATTATCGTTCTTAGCAATTCCCGCCCGCGCGCAAACGCCTCCTCCGTTTCCTTCTGCTTCGTAATGTCCGTGACAATCCCCACAAGACCTGTGACCTCACCGGCTTCATCCCGCAAAGGGACCTTGGAAACCAGTTGCCAGTGTTTTACTCCGCCGGAATCATGGACCATCTCTTCGCGGTCCAGGACGGGCTTCCCTTCCCTGATTACCGCCTCATCCTCCGCCTGGTATGCCCGGGCTTTCGCCTCGTCGTAAATGTCAAAATCCGTTTTTCCCAGAAAGTCTTTTTCAGTAAGATCGTTTCGCCCCGTAAAGAGCCGGGTCCGCATTACGTGCGAGCGATTTACAGCCGTCCTTCTGAACTCCCTATCCTTCACCCAAACCGAGGTGGGAAGAGCGTCGAGAAGCGTCCGGAGAAGCGTCTGTTCACGTTGCTTCTCTTCTTCCGCAAGTTTGCGCTCAGTGATATCCGTTCCTATGCCGACCAATCCGACGATTGTCCCGCTGCCGTCGAGAAGCGGTATCTTTGAGGTAAGCTGCCAACGCTTCTTTCCGTCATGGCCGACGATGAACTCCTCCCTGTCGATGATCCGCTCGCCGAGTTCGATCACCCTTCGGTCGTCCTCGTAGAACTTCTCCGCGACATCTCTCGCGTAAAGGCTGAAGTCGTCGTTCCCCAGGACTTCATCTTGCGAGTGCTTGCCGGCATGCCTGACGTTGGTCGGATTGGCAAGGATCTTTCTGTAGTTTGCGTCCTTGGCATAGATTGAATTCGGTAGATTGTCGATGAGTGTCCTCAGCAGGACGCGTTCATTTTGCAGCTCTTCCTCTGTCTTTTTTCTATCTGTGATATCCTGCATCGTCCCTAACAGCCAAACCGGCTTCCCGTCGGATCCGACCTGTATTTCCCCCGTTCCCCACATCCAACGGACCTCTTTATCTTTGTTCCTCACGATTCTGAATTCCGACATGAATCGTTCGTTCACAGAAGGCGAGTTCTTTATCCTGGACACAAGAAGCGCTCTGTCTTCGGGATGGATAAGGCTCAGCCAGGACCTGAAGTCCCGCGGATACGAGTTGTCTATTCCGAGCAGTTCGTCAAGGACTTCTGACCCCGACCATGTTCTGGTCCGCATGTCATATTTGTACGACCCAATGCGAGCCACCCGCTGCGATTCGTGCAGCCAGAACTCCCTGTCACGGATGACTTCGTTGGCGGCCTGCTGCTGACTCCGGGTTTCAATCGCCCACAGGGCGAACCCGACATCGTCTCCGAGTTCGGAGAGAAGGTCGGTCTCACCTTTGTCGAACGCGTCCGGCGCCATCGAATACACTCCTAGAATTCCCACGACCACTCCCTGTACACGCATCGGGAAGAAACCCACCGACCTGTAACCGCGCTTCAGCGCTCCGGCGCGGCGCGGGGACGCTGAACGGCCGGACTTCATGTCCAGATCGTTTACGACAGCCGCCACGCCGGTCTCCACCGCGTCGCGGACAAGGCTTGATGATTCGGGACCCGGGCCGAGAGAGATTTCGGCGCCCTTGAGATAATCGCCTCCGCCTGAAGTCCAGACGAGCGGAGTTACCTTCTTCGCGGCATTGTCTACGAGGCCAATCCATGCCATGCCGTAACCGCCCTCCTCGACTATCAGGTTGCAGACATTACCGAATAGAGACTCTCGCCCGGATTCATGAAGGATTTTCTGGTTCACATCGGAGAGCATGCGGAGCACCTTGTTGAGTCGTAAGGCATTCCTCGTGGAGTCTGAGACCTCAGGTTTTTCAGTGTCATGCTTTCTCAGCGAAATATCCACGACGGACCCGATCACTCCGATAGTCTTCCCCGCGCGATTACGGCGCGGTTGAATCCTGTCCTCAAGCCAGACATATTTACGCGAACCGGATTTCCTCGTCCTGTACTCAATCAAAGCGGGCTTGCCGGTCTTGAATACCCTGTTCCATGCTCCCGCAACCTGGTCCCGGTAATCGGGATGAATCGCGACAATCCATGAATTCTCTGTTCCGGAAAAATATCCCGGATCATACCCCAGGATACTCGCCGCATTTTCGCTCACATGTTCCAGCGAATGGCTGGCGGAACCCGATCTAACGCGGGTCGAATATATTATCTCTCTGGAATATAAAGACGATGGCTCAGGAGTCTTTTTCGTGCCCATTCTCAGCTCCTTAAGGTCTATGCCGGTAATAACTTGTCAGAACTTGCATCACCTGTCTCCGTTGCATCGGAGGGGGGCGACCATGTTACGTAAGATAAAGAACTGCAGTTTGAAAGTCACTAAACAACGCAGCGCCGTAAGTCCATCTCCCTGACAGAAAGTCCTCCTTCAGATTATCGGCTGAAAAGCGGGGGAACAACAGACCACGTTCGTGGGCTCCCGGCCGGTACGACCGGATGCCATTCAGTTCCGCCGCAATAGGATAAACCATAGGTCTTGATACCAATCGCAGAATCGCATAACTTTCAAGGTCGGTAGCCGGGATGTGAACGGGCGCGTCTTTTGCAGACCCTGATGCGAATGCCCGATTCACTTGAAAGGAATACAGAGTATACCACTCATACGCAGCCGAAATTCATCGAACGACAGGCTCCGCGCCTCGATACCCCTGAACGCAAAGAACGAACGACCAAGGTAGCGACTCGCAAAGGGAGCAGGATATTTTACCCGCCGCAATGTCTGCGGCAGAAACAAACATACCTTAACTGGAGGTAAACCACGATAACATTTTCGGGAATCCTCGAAATCGACCGGGGCCGCCCGAAGGGGGCGCGCCCGTCACACGGTGACCGGCACGGCAGGCCGTCACGCGAGCACGGTTTTGTCAGAACTCTCTCTCTCTCTCTCGGCCCGAACAAGACCGACATTTTTGTCCCGGACTCGATGATCGCAAGATATAACCTCCGACAGGGAGCGTTAATCTCGGGAAGTGCAGCTAACGGGAACGGCAGGAGCCCCGAGGTCAAAAACATTGACACCGTGAACGGCGTTAATCCGGAACAGTGGAAATCATTGGCCGAATTCTCACAGCACGATGCCGTCTCTCCGAATGAGATCATAAGGCTCGAGGGACCCGGAAGCGATCCGGCCATGCGGGTCGTTGATTTATTCTGCCCGCTGGGCAAAGGCCAGAGAGCCCTCATAGTCTCCCCACCGAAAGCCGGAAAGACCGTCCTCCTCCAACAGATCGCTCACGCGATCAATCAGAACACCCCGGATGTCGACCTTATCGTTCTGCTCATCGATGAACGGCCGGAAGAAGTGACTGACATGAAGCGCACCATTCGCGGCGAAGTTTTTGCCAGTTCGAACGACAACGATCTCGCAAGCCACGTGCGACTGGCCCAGCTCGTCCCCGAATATGCCAAAAGAAAAGTGGAGACCGGCCGCGACGTCGTCCTTCTCATGGATTCTCTTACCCGCCTTGGACGGGCTTTCAACGTCCATCAGAAGAGCAGCGGCAGGACCATGTCCGGCGGAGTCGACATCCGCGCGCTGGAAGTCCCCAAACGAATCTTCGGAGCCGCCAGAAAGTTCGAGGGAGCCGGTTCACTCACGATAATCGCGACCATTCTGGTGGACACGAATTCAAGGATGGACGAACTGATCTTCCAGGAATTCAAAGGCACCGGCAACATGGAACTCGTGCTTGACCGCGATCTCGCCAACGAAAGGATATTTCCCGCCATTAATCTTGGAGTCTCCGGCACTCGAAGGGAGGAGCTGCTGTTCGGCAGCGCTCTCAGAGAGCACCAGGAACTACGGAGGTCGATCGCACGCATGTCTCCAAGAGAAGCGATGCAGAATGTTCTGAAACTCATCCACCGATATCCGAGCAACGAGAAACTGCTGGCAAATTTCTGAGCGCCGGTACACGCTCTCCCGCACAGATAATCGGACCCGCCTCGCGGCGGAGATAGCTTTGACAGCCGGGTAACCGGATTACAGACCGCTGCCGACAGCTCGCCTGTCCCTTTCTGGAAAACGAAGCCTTGACTTTCGATAGTCCTTCCTCGAACGGGTACACCGGAACGATGATCAGACTATTTCCAATTGAAACCCCTATCTTACCGCAGTTGACTCAGGAGCTGTCGTCCGGATGAAGACAGGAAGAAATTGTAACCATTAATTACGAAAATGTTACAGTCTCGATTTCCTGTTTTTCCGAAACGTTACAAATCTCAGGAATTTCGTTGTCCAATCGCGGCATACGCATTGAATAATAAAAGGCGGACGCTCTCCACCGTACGCGCCGGCCGGCACACGGCGGTCTATTTTGGATCGTGAGCAAGACCACTTGCATTGCCAGATGCAGGGATGTTAATTTATTGTCTGAAGAGCGCCATTAAGATACAATCAATAACATCATAATTTGTCCCTTGGAGGGGAAATGAAGAACCTTTTCGCCACGGCGGTGCTCTTCACTGCGTTTATGTCCGGTAGTGCATTTGCGCAGATAAATGGCTCCGCTTCTGCAACCGTCAATCTGACGGTCAACGCCCAGGTCACGGTGACTAACGTCAGGAACCTCAACTTCCCGGCGCACGTGCAGGACTCGACAGCCGCGACTGTCAATCCGAACAGCGGAGGAACCGAGGCCGCCTATTTCATTCTGCAAACTTCGGCAAACCATTCCTGTTCGGTTACCTTTTCAAGCACTGCGATGACTTTCAGCACCGGAACGATAAACTGGACACCGTCCGTTGTTGGAGCCTCCGCTTCCACAAGCCAGACATCGGCGCCCTCGGTAACAAGCGGGTCGAATGTCACAACCAACGGAACCGGCTACTACTATTTCTGGGTTGGAGGTAGCACCGATCCTATTACGAACACGCTTCCGGCAGGTGCCTACTCCGGTCAGTTCACTCTTACAGTGACTTACTAGCAGGGCCTCTGTCCGTCAGGCCGCGGAGTCTGTAGCTTCTCCAGCCGGACTGGATGTTCGACAAACTGAAATTCGTCGACGCTTCAGAGTTAATCGGAAAACAAATCTGTGATGGCGGAGCCCAGGCCCCGCCTCTTTTTTTAACAGAGAGAACCTCCATAAGACAAGCCCTTTTCACAATTGTGCTGATCTCGTTGGTCGGCACCGACATTTACGCCCAGCAGGCCACCGCTATCACCACGGCAGATATTATTGTCAAGGGGCAGGTGTCCCTGTCGGTACAGCGCGACCTGAATCTTGGAT
>JBJKPN010000150.1:0-10322 GCA_046706365.1 Candidatus Kryptoniota bacterium
GGATACTTTGGAGCAATTGTCCGAGTACACCCTGAGTGCCGCAAGATCGACATCAGATTCACTCGATGCACTTCGTCGAAAAGGAAGAGAAGAGTACGAGAAGTTCAACCCGGAGGCGTTCGAGCGCAGAGTACACGAAATTTTCCTCCCGCTGTTGGATACTTAGATCGGGCAAGCTAGCTTCGCTCCCCCGCATAACCGGTTTTCCCTCATACGCAATCATTCATAACTTAAGCCGACTTCGTGGCAGGTATCTATCTGGCCCCCCATTCGCGACTGGACGCAGGGACCGATCTTATTTTTTTTCCAACTGGTTCTCAAGATACCGCCAAGTGAGTCAACACCATCGGTACAGCTGCATTCTAAGGGCAACAACAATCCCGCCAAATTCTGATTTGCTCAATCTTCAGTAAGCAGGATACCGGCCAGAGCACGAAACCCGTGCGGACAGCCATCTTCGGTAAAACCGCGTCGAGTGCTCAGAATCCTTCTCATGAATTTCGCACAGGGCCCCATGTACTTGTGCCGGATAAATGCTGTACCGTCGCGCCACGATCTTGCTTGCCTCGAAGAGTTACCGATGCCTTTCTCTTTCGATTTTGTCCCAAATATAGTTAGATTTAATTCGTTTCGGAGGCGGTGCAGATTGAGTTGTGGCAATTGAGCCGACTCCGTGAAGTGAGACAGGGTATAGACGTGCATCACGGACGCATCCCCTCCCGTCACCGGTGAATGAAAACTCTTGGAGCGACGAAAAGTATGGCACAAAAAGACAGAAGACATCGGCCCGGCAAGGCATCGCTGCCCGAGGAAAAACCTCTTATACCCCTGAAATATGAGACGCCCGTCCTGATTCTCCTGATACTGGCCCTGCTTGTGTCATTCTTCCATCAGGCATTCCTCGAAGGCAAAGTCTTCGTCTCTCCGGATGTCCTCTCTCCGCTAAGTTTCCAGAGCTTCCTGCATCAGGCAGCCAAAGAACATGTGTTCCCGCTATGGATTCCATACGTCTTCAGCGGCATGCCTTCATTTGCCAGCCTGATGACCGCGGGAACAAGGTGGTACGATCTCACGAATTATCTCTTTAATGAGGGGATTCACATTGTCGCGGTAATTATGGGGAATCCCGATGTGGGCTGGGCTGTACTCTTCTATTTCTTTTTCGGAACGGGAATCTTCCTCCTTCTCAGGAGACTCGAGCTGAGCAAGTTCGCGAGCTTCTTCGCCGCGGTCGCCACAATCTTCACTATGTACATAATCATCTGGGTTATGGTGGGACACGGCACGAAACTCATTACCATTTCTTTCTTCCCCTACATCTTTCTGTTTCTCCTCGAGCTGTCGAAGAAATTCAGGTGGTCGTATTTTATCGCGCTCGTCCTGGCAGTGCACCTCATGCTCGAAGGCTCACACATCCAGATGATCTACTATACGCTCCTGACGCTTGGACTTTACTACCTGTACAACATTATCGTAGCCCTCGTGAAGAAGGAAAACGTGATGGGGCTGGTGAAGAACGGACTTCTCCTGGCCGCGGCGGGCGCCATCGCATTTACGATGTCTTCGGACAAGTACCTTTCGATTCTGGAATACAGCACCTACTCCATCCGCGGGTCCCAGCCGATCGTACAGAGCCCCAATTCCGAGACACAGGGCGGGGCCGGTCTCGGTTATGATTATGCCACCAACTGGTCGTTCAGCCCGGAAGAGCTTACCACATTTTTCGTCCCCTCGTTCTACGGGTTCGGCGACTACGTTTACAACGGGCCTCTTTCAAATAATCAGTCGGTCCAGGTCAACACGTACTTCGGGCAGATGCCGTTCACCGACGCACCGGAATACATGGGAGTAATCACGCTCATACTGGCGGCGATCGGTTTCATGAAGAACCGGAAGAACAGGTTCGTGCAGTTCTCGGCCATCGCCGCAATCCTGGCACTCCTGCTCTCGTTCGGAAGGACGTTCCCGCTCTTCTTCAATCTGATGTTCTACCACTTCCCTCTCTTCAACAGGTTCCGATCGCCCAGCATGATACTCGTTATCGTGCAGATTTTCGTGCCGATTCTCGCCGCGTTCGGCATCGACTCGCTCACAAAGGCGAGGATGTCCTTCGACAAGGATTTCGCGAAAAAGATAGTGGTCGTTGGGGGCGCCTTCGTGGGCTTGCTTCTGCTCAGCCTGCTGATGAACGGAAGCATTCGTGACTTCTATTACGGCATCATCGACGCCAGCCAGAAAATAAGCGCACGGCAGATTTACCCGCTTCTCTTCGACAACATGATCGGCGATCTCTACATCTTCTTGTTCATCTCGGCGCTTACCTGTGCGGTGATGTATCTTTATGTTGCCGGCAAACTGAAAACAGCGCCGGCATTCGGCGCACTTCTCCTTATCCTGCTCTTCGATATGTGGAGGGTGGACGCGAAGCCGATGCACTACGGCAGCCAGTCGAGCCTTCACCAGGAATTCACGAAACCCGATTACGTCTCCTACATTCAACAGGACACGACGCTTTACAGGGTACTGCAACTCGACAATTACCAGCCCATGACATCCAACACACTGTCCTATTTCTCTCTTCAAAACGCTTACGGCTATTCCGCCGCAAAGCTCAGGGACTACCAGAACATGATGGATGTGGCGGGGATTACGAACCCGAACATCCTCAGGCTTCTCGGGGTGAAGTACATTATATCGAACAAACCGGACAGCCTCCTCGGGCAGGTTGTTTTCCACGGTTCGCAATTCGTGATCCGGCATGACAACATCCTTCCACGGGCCTTCTTCGTGGACAACTTCAAGGTATCCACGGCGCTCGACATCCTGGAAGCTTTGAGAGACGGGTCTTTCGATCCCGCGAAGACTGTCTACTTCACGAAAGATCCCGGCATTCAAATAGCCCCTCCCGACTCCGGCGCCAGCGTCAGGATAACCGACTACGAGCTCCAGTCGATGACACTGAAAGTCCACGCGACCGGAAACAATTTTATCGTGCTAAGCGAGGTGTATTATCCGAAGGGCTGGGAAGCATTTGTAGACGGTAAGCCGACGAAGATCTACCAGAGTGACTATTTCCTGCGTGGGATCGAAGTCCCGAAGGGAGATCACACCGTTACGCTGGAATTTCACCCGACAGTATATTTCCTCGGACGCGACGCCAGTCTTGGCACGAACATCATCCTTCTTCTCGCGCTTATAGGAATCGCGGGCTATTCGGGGATCATTACAAAAAGGCGACGGGCCCCCGAACAGCAGCGGCAAAATCCCTGATGACGCGTCACTCTTACTCTCTAAGGGAGCTGTAAATGAGAAATACGTTGAGGAACCTCGCGGTGAGGCTCATCGCGCTTTCAAAGGCCGTTTTCTTCCTGTTGAGGCCCGGAGCATACCTGGGATTTCTTTCGACACCACTCGTCTTCCTGGGAAACTCACTAAAGCTGTCGGCCTGGATCGTCAGGCAGCAGCGGAAGAAGATTCCGTTCGACGATTTCTTTCGGTTCAGGAGGAACTACCAGGACAGGTTCAAGCTTCACGGCCATGTTATGGCGACGGAAAAGCTCGCGGCGGAGAAGATCGATTACCTTGAGTTCGGAGTTGCCGGCGGAGCTTCACTCTCCTGGTGGCTTGCATCGAACACAAATCCGGCATCGCGGTTTTACGGGTTCGATACTTTCGAGGGACTCCCCGAAGACTGGGGAATGTTCAAGAAGGGAGAGATGGGACCGGGTAATCTCGCGATTCAGGATGAGCGTTGCACGCTGGTGAAGGGGCTGTTCCAGGAAAGCGTACCGAAGTTCATGGCTTCTGCGAATCTCGACCCCGCGACGAAAAGGGTCTTCCACATGGATGCAGACCTCTTCTCCTCAACCCTCCTTGTGCTGATTTCATTCGCCGGCATTTTCAAACCAGGAGACATCCTGTTGTTCGACGAGTTTTGCGTACCCAATCACGAGTTTCTCGCCTTCGACATCTTCACTAAGATGTACAACGTCCGTTACGAAATGGTGGGCGCAGTCAACAACTACCTTCAAATCGCCCTCAGGATCGTCGGCTAGTCCGAATGTCTGTCGCTGGCAGATGAGCCGCCTGCCAGCGCCGTTATCGCCTCGACGAGGTTGTCCCACGAGTAAAGGCGCTTTTGCACGGAGACGCCTGCCGCGAATTTCTCAGCCAGATTTTCACCGAAATACTTCAGTATCGCTTCCGCAAGCCGGTCCGGCGATCCCGGCGGTACGATCAGTCCGGTTTTTCCATCCTCAATAATCTCGGCGAGACCTCCCACATCGGTGGCTATAACCGGCTTATCGAAGTTGAATGCGATCTGCGCTATCCCGCTCTGGGTGGCGTCGATGTACGGCAGCACAACCACATCGGCCGCCGAAAAGTAGATGGGGACTTCATCGTTCGGAATGTAATCCGTGTGCAGGCTGACCGCGTTCTCAATCCCTTCCGACTTCACCTGTTCACGATACGACTTTTCATCGTCGTAAAACTCTCCGGCCACAAGTAGCCTCACCGGCCTTTCCTTCACGACACTACCCATAGCCTTAAGCAGCACGTGCAGCCCTTTGTATTTTCTGATGTACCCGAAAAACAGCGCGACATTTTCGGTTTCACCTATGCCGAGTTTCTTCCGCGCCTCCGACCTGTCGATGCTCTTGCCGAAGATTTCATAAACCGGATGTGGGACAAGCTTGTAGGCAGGCGATTTCATGACGGAAAGTAGTTCTTTCTCCACCGACCTCGACTGCACTATGAAGTAGTCGCCCGCTTTCAACACCCATTTTGTAAGGGCCCTGTCGACCGGTGTCTTTTCGTGCGGGAGGACGTTGTCACAGATAAAAAGCACCTTGCACGAAGAACGCCTCTTCGCGACTCTCGCGATCGTGCCGAAGACCGGCGCGAAGAACGGCATCCAGTATTTGAAAATGACGAGGTCGGGATTCTCTTCGGCGGCAAGTTTCCCTGCCCTGAACCATGTGAAGGGATTCAGCGTGTCGATGACCTGCGGGCTCGGCCGTTCCCCCGTCGCTTCTCCCTTCTCCTCCTGGGACTTGCCCGGGAAAAGAAATTTCGGGTATTGTCTTTTGAATGTGATTACAGACACCTGGTGGCGCAGGGAAAGGTGCTTTCTGAGAAGGGACACGTAATGCGCAATCCCGCCGCGGAGGGGAAAGGCAGTACTCACAATCACTATTTTCATTCGAGGATTCCCAACGTATGGAACCAACCCGGAATTGTCACAAGTCACCGGACACTGGAGACTCGCCGCCCGGTTTTCCGACAGGCATTTCCGGCATCGCGGTCAATGCGAGCACACTTGAGATAATCTGTGATCAGCTCCAAGCTACTCTTTTCCGGTACCCTTGCGGGCCGCCGGGACGGGGACGCTGATATCCATCACTCTCAGCGCGCTCCCAAGCACTTTCTCAGGTGAAAGGTGCTCAAGGCAGAAGTATTCCTTGTTCACGCACCGGGGCTGGAAGTAGCACGTGCACTCTTTGTCGGGCTCCACTATCTCGCCAAGTCCGTACAGCTCAAACTCGTGCCGGTTGAAGATGTTATTGATCAGGACGATCTTTTTCTGAAGTCCGAGCGCTATGTGCATTCCCATCGTAACGCCGGTGATAACGAGGTCAACCTTGTCCACAAGGTTGATGAATTGCCTCAATGGATAGAAGCCCAGGTATGCCGCGCCGCTTTTCGCCGCGATGCTCTTGTTTCGCGCGTCTTCCTGTTCGCCGCCGAGCAGAACGACGCCGAACCCCTTTGCCATGAGTCCTTTGGCCACCGCCGCCCAGCTGTCCTCGCTCCAGAGACGACTCGTCCACCTTCCACCGCAGCCGGTATTCAGACCGACGAGCGGCCTGGGAAGGTCGATATCCCACGTGTAACCGTCCGAATCGAAATTCGAAAGGATGTACTTCTCCCCCCCGAATTTGAAGCCGCAGATCTCGAATATCTCCTCCATGTAGTTTTTGGTGTTGGCCTTGCTGACGTCGTCGAAGAGGCCGGTGAGATACTTGGGATATGCGAGGTCGTCAATGACGGCGGTCTTCCCGTTCTTCAGCATGAAGCCTTTCCTGACTTTCGCTTTGGTCCGGTTCGCGACCGCGGCCGCTTCGTAGTCCTTGTCTAGACTGAATAGATAATCGAACTCAGTTTCCTCTATCTGCACGAGCGCGGCGGGCCCGAACTTCAGCTTTCTGTCGACAAGGTCAGGAAGAAAATCCGGTGTGTATGTAAGCCACCATATCTCGGCGTGCGGGTGGACCGACCTGATCTTCTCCAGCAGCGGCGTGGTCCTGATGACGTCGCCGAGTGCGCCGAGTTTTATTATGAGGATGCGTTCCTTCAGCTGATCGTAGTGGGAACAGTCCGCGCAGTGCACTCCGTACAACTTGTTCGGCTTGCAGGGAATGTGCCCGCGGAAGTGCCGGCAATCTGTCTTGACAATCTCTCCGTTTGAACCTGAGCTCATATCAGTTGAACACCTTTTCTTTGATGACGTAATCTTCAGCCGCCCTGGTTCGCGTTATCATTTCCCCGATCAAACCGATTGAGACGAATTGTACTCCGACAATGATCAGGAGGACGCCGACCGTGAAAAGCGGCCGGTTGCTTATCGCTGTTTTCCCCATGAGCCATTCAATGGTGAGCTCCAGGTCTATGGCAAAACCCAGAAGGAACGTAAGCATCCCTATGACGCCGAAAAAGTGAAGCGGACGTTTGCTGTATCTCGTTGTGAACAGAACGGTCAGCAGGTCGAGGAAGCCGTGCCAGAATCTGTTAATTCCGAATTTTGTCTTCCCATACTTCCTCGCGTGATGAGTAACGGGGATTTCGGTGACCTTGTAACCCGCCCAGTGCGCGAGCACCGGCAGGAAGCGATGCATCTCGCCCACGACTTTTATGTCCTGAATCACTTCCTTGCGATAAGCCTTCAGTCCCGAGTTGAAGTCGCGGAGTTTGATGCCTGTGAGAACCGATGTCGTGTAGTTGAAAAACTTCGACGGAATTGTCTTGGATATCGGATCGTGTCGTTTCCTTTTCCACCCGTTAACCAGGTCATATCCCGATTCAAGTTTGTCGATGAGTCTCGGTATCTCGTTCGGGTCGTCCTGGAGATCAGCATCCATGGTAATTATGATCCTGCCGACAGCATTCTGGAATCCGACCGAGAGCGCGGCCGACTTCCCGTAGTTCCTCCGGAAGCTTATGTACTTATAACGCCTGTTCTTCCTGTGAATTTCCCTCAGGATCTTCAGTGAATTATCCGTCGAACCGTCGTCGACAAAGATCACCTCATAGGTCTTATTCATCCTGTCCAGCGCGTCCCTGATGCCGAGTGAAAGTGGCATTAGAGATTGCTCCTCGTTGTAGAGGGGTATCACGACGGAGATATCAATTTTCCTCGGGGGCCTGTCCCTGAACTGCCTCTGACTTTGCCCCTGATTCTGACTTTGCTCTTCGATTGGTTTTTGGTAATTATCGCTCATCTCGCGGCCATTGATTTCTTTGCAAAATACCGTCAGAGCCACAAAAATGCAACGAGATTGGTGGCTTTTCGACGGTTTTGGTTAAGCGTGTAGTGTGAGTTTCGCCACAGCTCCCTCAAAACCGCCTCAAAAAGAGAGTTTCGATCTTGATTTGGCTCAGCAAAGATAATAACTTTCGGCAAGTTGGTGTGCTTGGATCACTAAACATGTATTTAGCTTATATCCACCGCCGACTTACAGTGGTTCAAAGTGTGTCGTTGAAGTGAACAGAGTTTCACAACAAATTTTCCATAGACAAGATGAATAAAATTGTGAAGATGATTGGGCTGCTCTTCCTACCGATCGCGGCTATAATTTTCCTCGCCGCGCTTCTTGACGGGAAGGCCGGTAAGAACCGGAAGAAGATGTTCTTGCAAGAGTACGACGAGCAGGATATATACGGATAAGAATTCCGATAGTCGGGTTTTGAATCATCAATCCAGCTGAAACGACTTCTCTCAGCTCCTGAGAGGTGATAAGTCATGCCCGTTCGGACGGGAATCATTTCTGCATTTCGGTCATCGGACCGGAACTCCGCGGATGAAGCCTGCGCTTCACCGATGAGATCCACCGGAGTTCTCCAAAAAAGACGGGGAACCTGACTTTCAGGCCGTCCACGTATGTGTACATTACCGGCACCAGTATGAGAGTCAGAAGAGTCGAGCTGATCAAGGCCCCGATAACAACTATAGCCATGCTCTGCCGTATCTCGCTTCCCGTTCCGAGTCCGAGCGCAAGCGGCGACATGCCGAACACCATCGTGGCGGTCGTCATGATGATCGGCCGCAGTCGCGTCGGGCCCGCCTCGAGTATGGCGTCGGTCATGCTGCGTCCGCGGCCGCGGAGCGTGTTGGTATAGTCCACGAGCAGGATCGCGTTCTTCGTCACGAGCCCGGTCGACATTATCACGCCTATCATGGAAAACGTGTTCAGTGTCTCACCGGTAAGGAACAGTGCGAGCATGCCCCCGACCAGCGCTACGGGAAGTGAAAACATGATGGTGAACGGATGGGCGTAGGATTCGAAAAGTGAAACCATGATCATGTAAACGAACAGCACCGCCATAGCGAGTGCTATTCCCATATCGCTGAACATGTCGGACATGTTCTCGTTGTCCCCTCCGAAGAAAACTTTGACGGTGGACGGCAAATCCAGCGACGCTATCCCGTTCCTTATGTCGCGCGTGGCGTCGCCGAGACTTCGCGAGCCGGTAAGGTTTCCGAGTATGACGACGAGGCGCTCCCTGTCCTTCCTGTCTATCTCAACCGGTCCGCGCCCACTCATAATTTGCGCTAACTGCCCGAGGTAGACTTGCTTCCCTGTTCGCGTCATAAGGGTGAGGTTCCGAAGCTCGGACGCCCTGTTCCGGTCCTGTTCCGCAAGCTGCAGCCGCACGTCGTAGTCGGTGCCATTGTCGTTGTACTTCGTGACCACGTTTCCCTGTATCGCCGTCTGAAGCGCGGCTGCGACATCTCCAAGCGTCAGGCCGAAGGACGCGGCCTTCTCTCTGTCCACTATGATCTGCAGCTCGGGCCTGGCCGTCTGCCAGGTGCTCTTAATATCCGTTACTCCATCGGTCTTCGACATGATGTCGCCGATTCTTTCCGAGGCCGACACGACCTGGTCGAGGTCCGATCCCTGAATCTCCACCTCGAGCGGAGAGTAGTTCGCAGTCCCCCACATACCTATCACGCTCGTCCTGGATGTCACGCCCGGATAACTGTCCGCGATTCTCTTCACGCGGGACATCTCTTCTTCGGTGGATACTCTTCGCTGCCACGAAGGAACGAGCCTGATCTGTATCTGTCCGAGGTTGGTCTGGGTGGATTTCTGGAAAGTCTGTTCGGACATCCCCACGGTGCTGAAATAGCCCCGTATATCGGGGTCTTTTTTTAGCTGGGTTTCAATCTCCCCGATTGTACGGTCAGTTTTGTCAAGTGTCGTTCCGACCGGCATCTCGACTATGAGCGCGAACTCACCCCTGTCTGCCTGTGTCAGGAACTCGGTCCCGATCAAATGAAAGGGGATTGGTAGCAGGCTGATAAGTAATGCGCCGCCGCTTATCGCCAACACTTTTCTTTTATTCGCGAGTGCCCAGCCGAGAAGTCGCCTGTATCCGGCATCGAGCCTCTTCTGCAGGTTTTCAAACCAGTTGACCAGCCTCCCTACGAAAGAATCGTTCGAATAGTGCTGCAGGTCAGACCACCTGGAAGCCAGCATGGGAGTCAGGGTGAAGGAGACGAAGAGCGAGATGAGTGTCGATACGACTATCGTCAGTCCGAATTCCCGAAATATCTTTCCGACAAGGCCGCCTACAAGAGCGATGGGAAGGAAGACCACGACGTCAACCAGGGTTATCGCGATCGCGGCAAACCCGATCTCGCTTCTTCCGTTCAGGGCGGCCGTCTTTCTCGCTTCCCCAAGTTCCATATGACGATGTATGTTCTCGAGAACCACGATCGAGTCGTCGACAAGTATCCCGATGACCAGCGCCATCGCCATCATTGACACCAGGTTTATGGTAAACCCCATTGCATACATGAAAAGGAACGTGCTGATGAGCGACGTGGGGATTGAAAGGAGGACGATAAATGAATTGCGAACCGAGTGAAGGAAAAGGAACAGGGTTATGGCGACCATGAGTATCGCCAGTCCGAGATCGCGCCGGACCTCGTCGATGGAGTTGCGGGTAAATTCGGTGATATCCTGGGCAATCGTGAAACGGAGGCCGCTGCCGCCGTATTCGTGCTCGAGGCTGTGCAGGGCTTGACGGATGCCGTCGCT
>JBJKPN010000151.1:0-9851 GCA_046706365.1 Candidatus Kryptoniota bacterium
CTCTTGTCAAACGACTACTTAGTGAACAAAACAAGAGGAGGTTTACAATGAAATTTATGATGTTCATGATTCCGCCGGAATATCAACCGGGCTCGCAGGCGAAACAGAAAGCGGACGAGAATTTTGCGCCGCCTAAGGAAGCCGTCGAGGTGATGAACCGTTACAACGAGGAAATGGCGAAGGCGGGAATTCTTCGTGGCCTTGACGGACTGCATCCGCTGATGATGGGCGCCAGGGTAACGTTCAAAAATGGAAAGACAACCGTCACCGACGGACCGTTCGTGGAAGCGAAGGAGGTCGTCGGCGGCTACTGGCTCATCGATGTGAAGTCGAAGGAGGAGGCGGTCGAATGGGCGAAGAAATGTCCGGCGGTGAAAGTCGACTCGGGCGCGATTATCGAAGTGCGGCAGATTTTTGAAATGTCTGAGATGCCTGAGGATGTACAGAAGGCGGGAGAGAGCAAAGTGGTACAGGAAGCACTTGAAAGAAACCGAAAGAAGTTATAATGCAGCCCATGGAAAGTTCCAAGTTCCAAACAGCAAGCTCCAAAGAAAAACAAAGCTCCAATCAGCAAAACGGATAAACTCCCATGTCTTTGAGTTTGCTCCTTAAACTGTTGGAGCTTGTTTGGAACTTGTGAGTTGGAGCTTGGAGCTTACTCTGCAGTAAGTGATGATTCGCCCTCTCGAAAACCAGAAGGAGATAGTAAGTGAACAAACTGATTGTCCATCTCAGTCTCACCCTCGACGGCGTGATGCAAGGACCTGCGAGGCCCGACGAGGACACACGCGGAGGATTCGAGCACGGTGGCTGGGCGGTGCCGTATGTCGATTCTGTCAGCATGGCAGCTGCGGCCGAAGGGATGTCGAAGAAGGGCGGCGCCTTGTTGCTGGGCCGTCGAACATACGAGGATTTCTACGATGTCTGGCCGAAGCGCAACGACGGCAACCCGTTCACGGATAAGCTGAACCAAACGAGAAAGTATGTCGCGTCGACGACATTGAAGGAACCGCTCCCATGGGTAAACTCCATACTATTGAAAGGCGACGTGCCGGCGGCGGTGGCCAGGCTCAAGGAGGAGCTGGACGGAGATATTGCGGTTCTCGGAAGTGGAGTCCTCCTGCAAACTCTGATGAAGCATAATCTTGTCGACGAATACCACCTTTCGATCCATCCGCTGGTGCTCGGAACGGGAAGCCGGCTATTTGCGGAAGGCAGTCCCTACTCTGCCCTCAAGCTGGTCAAGAGTACGCTATCGACGACCGGAGTAATATTGGCAACTTATTGTCTGAGTACGGCGCACAATAATGATTAATGATGAAGCTTAGCCATGCCGGACCTATGAACGAAATCTTTGATAGACTTCATCACGCGAGTTATGTGCATGGAAAGCGTCATTTCAGACAAGCGTTGTGTGTCACGCATAAAGCAAGGGAGTTAACAGCTTATTTGTGAGGAGATTCGGATGAAATCATCGAAGAAAATCGCAACCGGGCCGCTCGGTGCCGAAGAACAGCTCAAAGGTCATATCGCCAAGCTAAAGCCGCCGCACCAGGTGCTGATTCGCTCTGTTCGCAGAGCTTTGCGCAGGCGCTTTCCGTCTGCGGATGAATTGGTGTACGACTATCCTAACGCCCTGGTTATTGCCTATTCGCCGACAGAACGGGGCTCAGACGCTGTCGTTTCGATTTCGGCCGGTGTGGGCGGACTGCGTCTTGTCTTCACTCAAGGTGCAACACTGCCGGATCCGATGAAGATCCTCCTCGGTTCAGGCAGACAAGCGAGGTTTATCTGGATCGAGTCGACCGCGACGTTGAGGCTCCCGGAGGTCAAATCCCTCCTGGAAACAGCAACTGCTCGGGCGAAGTTGCCATTACGCCCTGGCGGCCGCGGCAAGCCGATCATCAAACCGAAATCAGCGAAGCATTGACCTTAGCGACGATCCGGAATTGTGCCCCGCAAGCCGATAAAAGCAGGGCTTTGCCCACGTCCATAACTTTATAACTGGAGGTCTATGAGAAAGGTGATCTTTGCGTTCAATTTTTCTGCCGACGGGTACTGTGGCCACACGGACATGAATCCCGACGACGAGTTGCTCGGCTTTTTTACGAAGCTGTTGAGCGATGCAAGCGTCATTCTCTACGGCCGGACCACGTATCAACTTATGGTCCCTTATTGGCCCGATGTCGCCAAAAACCCATCTGAGTCGGAAGCAGACAGAGCGTTTGCCCGCGCGTTCGAAGCGCTCGACAAAATCGTATTCACCTCGACGCTGGAACATGTTGACGGGAACAATGCAAGAGTCGCGCGCGCCACCCTTGCGGAGGAAGTCCTCGCGCTCAAACGGCAAGCCGGGAAAGACATCCTGGTCGGCAGCCTGAGCATTGCGTCGCAGCTCTCGGAGCGCGGTCTGATCGACGAATATAGATTCGTGGTCCATCCGGTTATCGTGGGAAGAGGACCGCGGTTGTTTGAAACCGTGAAGCCGCAGGAGAGGCTTCAACTCGACTACACCGGTTCGCAGACATTCCATTCCGGCGTCGTTGTCCTTCGTTATAAGAAACATACTTAAAGAGAAAAGCCGTGTAAGACCTGGCGTACTCGACGATATCCCGGTTGACAGTTGTTTCGTCATTCAACCCACAAACCGTAGAATGAATTAGGGTGATACATGTCGAATCAGGCTCTTAAAGGTGACTAATGATTGGAGGTCAAAATGAAAAACGCAATACAGAGGTTTCAGCGATGTGCCGCTTTACGAGAGATACACTCAAGAGGACACAATCGCACGAAGGGTGCTGTCGTGACTGCTGCAGGGCCTAATACTAAATTGTCATTGAATCCCGCCGGGGTCATGGTTTTAGTCCTATTTGTTCAGATCCTGATAGCCTTCACGACCTGCCGGGCGCAATCGCGGGAGAAACCTTCCTATCCGGCTATGGCATCTCTTAATGAGTACGTGATGAAGGACAAGGCTGCCGAAATTGCGCTCGCACGCAGCGCAGGTCCACGATCGATTTCCGACAAAGCCGAAGTGATGGTGCTCGGGCGGACCGGTTATAAAATAGCGGTAAAGGGTACAAACGGTTTTGTATGCATAGTAGAAAGATCGTGGGCAACATCCACCGACGACCCGGAATTTTGGAACCAGCACATCCGTGCCCCCATTTGTTTCAATCCGGCGGCCGCAAAAACTTTCTTACCCATATACCTGCTGAAGACCGGATTGGTGCTGGCGGGAAAATCGAAGGCTCAAATCGCGCGGGCGATCTCATCCGCATTCGAAAATGGAAAGCTTCCTTCGCTGGCGCCGAACTCCATGTGTTACATGATGTCGAAACGGCAGTATCTGAACGATGAGGGGAAGAGATGGCATCCGCATCTGATGTTCTATGTCCGGGGCGAGGCGGCGAAGAGCTGGGGAGCCAATCTCCCGGGTTCGCCTGTATTGGCATCGAACGATCCCCAGGAACGAGCGACGGTTTTCATGGTCCTGGTTGAAAAATGGTCCGATGGAACGTCCGCGCCGCCGGTTGTCTATTGATCTGCAATTCGAAGGAGCTGATGTATTACCTGATACGACGAAGGAGGATTCAAATATGAACGTCGAAGAAATAATCAGAGCCTATTATTCCGGTTATGAGCTGAAGAAATGGAAAGCCGTAGAAAACCTGCTTGCTGAGAACTTTACATTCACCAGCCCGAACAATGACGACCACATCGACACGCCCACGTACAAAGCAAGATGCTGGCCGCAGGCGGAATACATCGGACACTTCGAGCTGGAGAGTATTATTCAAAACAGAAATGAAGCGTTCGTGAAGTATCTCTGTACTACGACGAAGGGCACATCATTTCGAAATACAGAGTACTTCCGGTTTGAAGACGGGAAGATTAGTGCTGTTGAAGTCTATTTTGGCGGGAGGCTCGGATATCCCACCGCATCGGCGACGGGACAACCCTAGCGGAGGTTGTCCGGGTATGCAGCGTGCATTGGAAAATCGGAAGTCATTCAGCAATAGCGAAAGCAATGTGACAGAAAGGAACGGCCATGAAATACATTTGTCTCGGTTACATGGACGAAGACGTCTTCGCGAATTTCACAGAAAGCGAGCGGAACAACTTCGTCGATAAATGCTTTGCCTACGACGAGGGGTTGAAGAGAACCGGTCGTTATGTGGGCGGTGAAGCGCTACAGCCCGGACTGAACGCAACCACATTGAGAATTCAGAACGGCAAACTCTCCGTGACCGACGGCCCCTATGCGGAAACGAAGGAGCAGGTCGGCGGAATAATGATTCTCGAAGCCGACGACCTGAACCATGCAATCCAGATGATGTCGAAGCACCCGTCTCTTGCCTTGAGCAAAGGTGGAGGAAGCTGGGAGATCAGACCGGCTGCGGACCTGAATGCAATGATCAGTGAAAGCGAGAAGAGACGAGATTCTGAAGCGAAATCCTAAATACTAAACTCTAATTCTTAAACAAATTCCAAATTCAAAATGCATGTGGTAACGTTCTTTCGTTTTGAATTTCCGATTTCGGGTTCGTCCCGTCAGAGCGTTTTATATGTCTGGATGCCGAAAAGCGGCATTTAGAGTTTAGGATTTCTGCCGAAGGCATCGCTTCGAGAAAATTTAGAATGTGCCGATGCGGATGTCGAATTCCGTTTTTCCCGTTCGACTACTTACAAAAGGAGAATTTAAGTGGCAACAGTGAAGAAGATAACACCGTTCCTTTGGTTCGACAAGGAAGCATCCGAGGCGGCAGCGTTTTACGTCTCCGTCTTTCAGGGCTCCAGGATCAAAGAGTCCAGAAAACTCAAGAGTACTCCATCGGGGACAGTGGAGATCGTCACGATCGAGCTCTTCGGTCAGGAATTTATGTTGATGAGCGCAGGGCCATTCTTCAAGTTCAATGAATCGGTCTCCTTCGTTGTACCGTGCGAAACGCAGGAAGAGATCGACTACTACTGGGAGAGGCTCTCCGCCGATCCGAAGGCCGAGCAGTGCGGCTGGCTGAAAGACAAGTACGGCCTGTCATGGCAGATCGTCCCGACGATACTGACCGAGATGCAAAAGGACAAAGACTCGGCCAAGGTTGCGCGGGTTACCGAAGCCTTTCTGAAGATGAAGAAGTTCGATATCGTGGAATTGAAGAAAGCGTATGACAGCCGATGAAATGCCCGATGCAGGTCAGTAATTCTCGGAGCAAGCTCCAAGCTCTAACTCACAAGCTCGAAACAAGTTCCAACAGCTAAAGGAGCAAGTTCCAACGTCTGGGCCTTTATTTGTTTAGCTGATTGTATTTTTGCCCTTGTTTGGAACTTGGTGATTGGACCTTGGAACTTCAAATTTGAAAGCACTTAACCAACATATGAGACGGAGGAAAAGTCATGGCAACAATAAATCCATATATAAACCTACCCGGTAATACCGAGGAGGCGTTCAACTTCTACAAGGCTGCATTCGGCGGCGAGTTCAGCGCGATACAGCGCTTCGGAGAGACTCCCGTGGCGGATCAGCTTTCTGCCGGGGACAAGAACAAGCTGATGCACATTGCTCTTCCCATCGGGAAAGGTAACGTGCTCATGGGTACGGACGCTCTCGAATCGATGGGACACAAGCTCACCTTCGGAAACAACTACAATATTTCCATTGAAGCCGATAGCAAGGAAGAGGCGAAGAAGATCTTCGACAAGCTTTCCGCAGGAGGGAAAATTGAGACGCCAATCCACGACGAATTCTGGGGAGCCTACTTCGGTATGTTCGCCGATAAATTCGGAATACGATGGATGATAAACTACACGTACCCGAAGAAATGAGAAGACTGATCAAGTCAACTAATGTGTCCGTCGACGGTTTTGCCGATCACACGGTTGCGGTGGTAGACGACGAGTTGCATGATTTCTTTACAGGACTGCTGGACGGCACTGGTATAGAGTTGTTCGGCCGTGTGACTTACCAGATGATGGCGGACTATTGCCTCATGCCCACGAGGACCCCGCGTCCTTGAAAAGTGACCTTAACTTCGCCGAAAAATTCAATTCGATGTCCAAGATTGTGTTTTCCGGCACACCGGAAAAGGCGGAATGGAACAATACCACCCTGGTCAGGAGCGACGCTCTCGAACATATAACCACGTTGAAAGAAACCGATGGGAAGGACCTCGGGATATGCGAAATAAAACTGGCCGGCTCGCTCATGAGCCATGGCCTTGTCGACGAGTACTGGCTGGTGGTTCATCCGGTCATTGCCGGGAAGGGAAAACGCCTCTTTCCTGAGAAGGATGAACAGTGAAACTGGAACTCCTTGACACGTGGAACTTCAAGTCAGGTGTGGTCGTCATGCACTATGAAAACGATAATCTGAATATGAAATAGGAGGACACGCTGACATGAAACCGAGAGTTAGCTTCATCACGCTTGGAGTAGATAACCTCGAGAAGTCGATGGAATTCTATCGGGATGGACTCGGATTAAGCACGAAAGGCATAGTGGGAAAGGAGTTCCAGCACGGCGCCGTAGTCTTCTTCGATTTGCAGCCCGGATTGAAGCTGGCTTTGTGGCCCAGGAATAGTATTGCACAGGAAACCGGTGCAGCTTTTACAGCGGGGAGCGGCACTGAAATGATGCTGAGCCACAATGTCGAGAGCAAAGAGGAGGTCGACGATATCATGAAGCATGCTGCAGGAGCGAGGGCAAAAATATTGAAATACGGTGCGAAAGCATTCTGGGGCGGCTACTGCGGATACTTTCAGGACCCGGACGGTCACATCTGGGAAATCGCCTGGAATCCTGATTTGACTGCGGAGTAGACCAACAATTCGAAATCTGCCTTATGAAAATCGGAGGTGATGACGTGCGAAGTTTGTACATGTTCAACATGGTGACATTGGACGGGTATTTCGAGGGAGCGGGACATGACCTGAGCTGGCACCTGGTGGATGAGGAGTTTCAGGAATTTGCGATAGATCAGTTGAGGGATACGGGGCTGCTAGTTTTCGGACGTTTGACATTTCAATTGATGGCGGGCTTCTGGCCGACTGAAGCCGCGATTAAGAACGATCCGATTGTTGCTGGACAGATGAACTCTCTCCCGAAAGTGGTCTTCTCCCGGACAATGGAGCGCGCCGAGTGGAATAACACGAGACTCATAAGGGACAATGCGGAATCCGAAATCGCTAAATTGAAACAGCAGCCGGGGAGGGACATAGGGCTGTTGGGAAGCTTTAACCTTGCAAAGTCCCTGATCGACCATGATTTGATAGACGAGTTCCGACTTTTGCTTAATCCCGTTGTTATTGGAGACGGGGTGTCCTCGTTCAAAGGTATCGATCGGAAGATCCGGCTTCGACTGCTGAGATCGAAAACCTTCAGGTCGGGAAATGTTCTCCTGGTTTACGGAAAAGGCGAATGAAGTAATTACTGCTTCTGAGATTGTTGCTCCGGGCGAAGCTCGTTCATCTTATCACTGATGACACGGAGGGCCAGACTTATTTCATCCAGATGCGACCTGAAGCTCAGGACAGCGCACCTTATCCAGAATTCTCCGTCGATTGTCGTTGAAGAGAAGAACACCCGGCCGTCACTTCGTATCGCATCGAGGAGCCTTCGGTTGAAATCGTTGCGGTCTTTTGACGGAAACCTGAAGAGCGATATGGAGAGATCGGGCTCCGGGCCTGTTTCGAATCCCATCTTCCCGATTTCCTCGTTGAAATACCTGCTTAGAAGCAGTTTTTCTTCCAGATTAGCTTTGAAGACATCTACCCCGTGCAGATGAAGCGGCAGCCACATTCTCAAGCCTCTGAAATGTTTGGTCAGTTCCGGGCCTGAGTCGGCGGGACTTATCTCGTCGCTGCCGGACACGTCCTGCATATATGCCGCACTTTGCATATTGGATGCGAGCAGAGCACCTGCGTTACGGAAAAGGACCGCTCCTATGCCGAACGGCAGGAAGAGGCCCTTGTGCGGGTCCATTACGAGCGAGTCGGACTTTTCGATTCCCTTGAATTTATTCTTCATTTTGTCCAGCAGGAGGAAAAAACCACCGTATGCGGCGTCCACGTGAAACCACGCCTCGTACTCTGAGCAGAGGCCCGCAATCTGATCGAGCGGATCCACCGAGCCGGTGTCCGTGGTTCCTGCGCTTGCGACAACGAGGAAGGGCCGTATTCCTTTTTTCCTGTCGGCCGCGAGCAAATCCCTCAGCGCGTGAACATTCATACGAAATCCGGAGTCCATGGGAACTGTCCGTTGGATAGTCTCGTCGAGGCCGGTAGTGTGGAGTGCCTTATGGATACAATGATGGGCATGGGAGGTGAAATACACAGCCGTCTTGCGCACATTCTTTGAGTTAATGCCGAAGGCATCTCTCGCTGTCTGAATCGCGATGAGATTTGCTATCGAGCCGCCGGAAGTTAGGTTGCCGTGAGCGGACGACGGGTAGCCTGCCACCGATGCCATCCACCGTATCATCTGGTTTTCAATGATGACGGCACCGGGACTCGCGAAATAGACTCCCGCATACCGGTTGGTGGCGGCGGCAAGCATGTCCGCGACTGAGCTGGTCCAGGTTCCGCCGCTCTGGATATAAGCGAAATTAGCTCCCGACGAGGAGTTGATGCCGGCACGGTTGACTTCTCTCTTCAGCAAGTCCAACAGCGCAGTGAACGGGATGATATCGTCATCTATCTTCAATGACCTCAGGTCCGGACAATCGGCATCGACGTAAGCTCTCGAAGACGGAAGCGAATCTACGAAACGATTTACGTAATCGAACGCGAGGCCGGCAATTTCACTTCTCTTTCCGGTGTCGGGTTCGAGTCCGCGAGCAATCATCTCCAGCTCGATGATTCTCGATTTGTCAAGATGGGTCGGGCGTTCTGTATTTCCCGGCCCGGTGTTTTTGTGGCTTAAATTTTCTGACATGGTCAAACGCCCTTCCGCGATTTTTGAATTAAGGCTGAACTCAAAAGTTCCCGAATGGTCTTGCATCATAGAAGAGTTCCGTACGCACTATCATGCCTTCCCGAATTGTCATTAGAACTGCGGCGGGACACTTCTCTACCGGCGCAGAGAGATTCATGTCGTAGACAAGCATCGCCTGGTCCCCCGAGCTGAACTCGGCACGAACGTTTATGCTCTTCAGGAGCGGAAGAAGACGCTTCGCGGCTTCGACGACCGCTGCTCTCCCTTTGATTATTCCGATGGGAGCGATGAACTCGACATCCGGATGCAATATATCCGCAATAGTATCAAGGTCTTTGTTCTCAAATGCCTTATAGTAGGCTAATGCCACTGATGTATTTGGGTCTGCCATTTCGATTGCTCCTTGTTTTTAGTTGTCTTCCGCAACCATGTGTGTCGAAATCGCTATCCTGTTCCAGCTCCCGGTAGTCGCGATGACAAAAAGCAGTTGTGTAAGTGTCCGCTCACCGAGGTATTTCAACGCGCGCTCAAATGTTTCGTCATTGACGCCGCCTTTAGAGATGAGCGTCACTTCGTCCGTTAGTTTCAATATAGCCCGCTCCTCTTCGGTGAAAAAGGGAGTCTCCCACCATGCGCTCAACGCGTAGAGTCTGCGTTCTGTTTCCCCCAGGTTTCTTGCGTCCGCAGCGTGCATGTTGATGCAGTAGCCGCAGCCGTTCAGCTGGGACACCCGGAGTCGCACGAGCTCGCGAAGCTTCGGATCGAGATCGAATTTCATTATTGCATCGTCCGCTACCGCCATGGCCTGGTAAACCAGGGGCTCGGCTTTGCCCGGCTCCATTCTGGCTTTCATAGATATTTCCTTTCTCTTTCCTGTGGTTTGTAATTCGTCAATTCAATGCTGTTCAAGACGCATCAGGGAG
>JBJKPN010000152.1:0-3782 GCA_046706365.1 Candidatus Kryptoniota bacterium
GAACAGGATAGTCGACCTGCTTATCGACGTTATGCGAGAGTTCTTCAGCAGCTCCTGCTTGAAGGATTCCACCCTGTCCCCAAGCAGGCTCACGTTCTTTATCGAAATCACATTCTCCTTGTCGAACCCAAGGTTCCGTTCCTGTATGAATTTAAGTTCGTTCGCGATGATCATGGTGCTTATCAACAATATTATCGAGACCGTAAACTGAAACACGACCAAACCGTTCCTTAGCAAGCTCTTACCGTTTGCCGCACCGCCGCCTGACTTCAATATGTCGGCCGGCCTGGCGGAAGAAAGGTAGAACGCGGGATAACTGCCGGCGACAATCCCCACGACTATCATGAACAGGATCATGGAAGGTATGGCGTAGGGATTATCCAGGAAACCGATCTTCAGTTGCTTCCCTGCCAGGGAATTGAAAGCGGGCAGCAGGACTTCGAGCATCCCCAGCGCAAGTATCTCGGCGATCCCGCAGGTGACTATCGACTCAGTGATGAATTGCCAGATCAGCCTGGATCTGCCGGACCCCAGCGTCTTTCTAATTCCCACCTCCTTTGATCGTCGTTCGGACCTCGCCGTGGACAGGTTCATGAAATTGACGACGGCTACGAAGAGAATGAGTAAAGCCACCGCGCCGAAGATGTACACGTACGCGATATCGCCGGTCCGCTCGTCGCTCCATTCCGTATTCGGGTCGATTCCGTAGACTCGTTGGGACGAAAGGTAAATGGAAGGCAGGGGTTCAAGAAGAAACTGGTAGCTGTTCCCTTTCGCCATCAACTGTTGCAGAGGGACGCCGATCCGTTTCTCCACGCAGGGCCCCACGTAATCGACGACCGTACTTTTCATCTTGTTCTCGAAAGCCTTCGGATCGGTGCCTTCCTTCAGCACGACGTAAGTGGTGTACCACGAATCAAGCCAGTTCGAACTGTCGGCAATCGGGTAGGTGGACATGGATATCAGCAGTTCGCATCGGAAGTGCGAGTTCGCCGGGAAATCTCTTATGAGCCCGGTTACGAGAAAGGCTCCGTTCGGATCTTCTGTGAGTATCTTTCCCACGGGATTCCGGTCGCCGAAGTATTTCTTCGCAGCCGACTCGGTGAGCACGATCGAGTGCGGCCTGGCGAGGGCCGTCTTCGAATCGCCGGAGATGAACTGTAGCGTGAACACGTCGAAGAACGTGGAGTCTACCGCGTAACCACGGTACTCCCTGAAGGATTTGCCTCCGTAGTTCAGGACATGGCTACCGAAGTAGCCTACCCTCGCATATGTCTCCACTTCAGGAAAGTCATGAGCCAGCGCCGCGCCGAGGGGCGCGCCGGTTTTGGAACCGACAGCCTCTTTCCCGTCGAGAGACAATCTCTCGTAAACCCGGTAGGTCCGGGATGCTTTTGTGTTGTGCCGGTCGTAGCTGAGCTCGTCCATTATGAAAAGCGATAGTGCCATGAAACATGCTATCCCCATAGAAAGACCGACGATGTTTATCGCCGAATAGATCCTGGCCCGAAGGATATTTCTCAATGCAACTTTCAGATCGTTGTTAAGCATACCGTTGTCCCAATTTTATTCGGAGATCGGAAGCCGGAGACGGCAGACCGGATCCAAAATTCCCCAATCTCCAGTTTCCGACCTCCGGTTCCCGGTCTCCGGATTTCATTGCGGTTCATTCATACCTCAGAGATTCGACCGGATTGGCAGTAGCAGCCTTGACAGCCTGGTAACCGACGGTCAGGAAGGTTATGAACAATGTTACGACCGCCGTAATTATGAAAGTGAAGGGGCTGATGCCGATTCTGTAGGCGAAATTATCCAGCCAGCGGTTCATGACGTACCACGCCAGAGGCCAGGCGACAAAATTGGCCAGCAAGGTAAGCGTCAGGAACTCTCTGGAAAGAAGCCCGACAATCCCGGCCGTAGACGCTCCGAGCACTTTGCGAATCCCGATTTCCTTTCTCTTCTGCTCCGCGGAAAACGCAACCAGCCCGAATAACCCCAGGCACGCTGTGAAGATAGCGATCCCGGAAAACACCGCTACAATGCTTTCTTCCTTCACATCGCGTTTGTAGAGGTCATTCACAGTTTGATTTACAAATGAATATTGAAAAGGATAAGCCTGCGAGAATTTCGACCACACCGACTTAATCCCGGCAAGAGCCTCCGATATATCCGCCCCGTCAATCTTCACGGAAAGCTGATTCTGGTAGCTGTGATCGTCCATGAACGCGTACGGGGCGATCGCGTCGCGGAAAGAGGTGAAATGGAAATCTCTAACAACACCGATGATCGTCGGCGTCCAGTCGTTGATCCCAATAGTATATTTTCGTCCGACAGCCTGCTGCGGATTGACGAAGCCGAGTTTCCGCATCGCCGTCTCATTGATGATAATAGATCCTGAATCGCTCGGCTGCCCCCTGTCGAAGTCTCTTCCGGCAAGCAGTTCGATTCCGAAGAGTTTGAAGAAATTCGGATCGACAAAATCAAAATTCATCGCAAATGCTCCCTGCTGGCCGAGGCCATCAGGGTAAATGGGAGTCGTGATAGAGAAATGGCTCACCGGGGCGGAAAAACACTTTGAAGTTTCCTCGACACCCGGCACGCCACCGACCTCGGTTTGAAACGCTTTGAATTGCTTCAGGACGTTCTGATCCTGAACCGTCACCTGCACGATGTGCTTACGGTTGAATCCAAGGCTGGAATCCTTCGCGTATGTTACCTGGTCATCGATGACGATCGCGGCAACTATCAGGACCACTGACAAGGAAAACTGTACGACTACTAGAGTCTTTCTCAGCATGGAGTGCGCCGACCTGCCGCCTTTGTTGTCTTTTCCTTTGACAGACACCGACGTACTGACTTTCGAGAGCATGAATGCGGGATAGATTCCGGAGGCCACACCGATTATTGCGGTTGTCGCAATCACTCCGAGCAGCAGGATCGGGTGGTCGAATAAACCGATGACTATCTTCTCCCCGACCAGATTTGAGAATGCCGGGAGCATTAATTCGACAAGCATCGTGGCTGCGATAAGAGATATGCCCGAAAAGAGCAGCGATTCGCCTATGAACTGCATTACGAGACCCGACTTCTGCGCGCCCAGCGCCTTCCTTACCCCAATCTCTTTCAGTCTCTGTGAAGACCGGGCAGTCGTTATGTTGATGAAATTGATACACGCAATCGCCAGGGCGAACAATCCGATTATCGCAACAATGAAGAGATTCTTCGGGCTGTTGGTCGGCTCGGTGGCACCTGCAAAATTGGAAAGCAGGTGCAGACTCCTGAGCGGCTGGTATACGAGCCACGTTGATACTCCCGGAGGGGCAGCACGGTGGCTTTGCAGCAGTCCTTTAGTCTTCCGTTGAAATGCTGATGCCCGGAAATTCGCGGCGGTTAAGATGTAGGTATAGTTATCGAAGAACGCGTCCCACTGTTTCGACGGATCCCATCCCATGAAGTCGGGAGTGAGAGATGAATATGACCCGACGAAACCGAAGCGGAAGTGGCTGTTGACCGGAACGTCCTCCATTACCCCTGTCACGATGAAATTCTGCTTGTTGTCTATGCGAATGGACTTCCCGATCGGATCGCCGTTCCCGAAGTATTTGTTCGCCATGGCTTGTGTTACCACAATGCGATCGGGAGCATCCAGCAACTTCGCCGGGTTCCCGGATATAATCCTGAACGGGAATACCTTGAAGAACGTCGAATCGGCAAATACGATATTGTACTCGAAGAACTTCTTTTCGCGATATTCCACGAGAGACGGGCCGATCCAGTAAGCC
>JBJKPN010000153.1:0-20861 GCA_046706365.1 Candidatus Kryptoniota bacterium
AAGAAAGTGAACGACGGCCCGTTCGCGGAAGGAAAGGAAGTCGTCGCCAGCTTCTGCGTGATCAAGGCGGCGAGCCTCGAGGAGGCGGTCGAATTTGCCAGCGCCTGTCCGATACTCGACCGCGACGGAAGCGTGGAGGTCCGGGAAGTAATGACCTATTAATAAATTCCAAGTTCCAACCACCAAGCTCCAGATAACAACTAAAGAACCAAGCTTCAACTTTCGAACAACTCGATTCTGTGCCAGCTGCTTCTTTTTGAAATTTGTTTGGAGCTTGTAAGTTGGAACTTGGAGCTTCATTCATGACGACAATTGGATCTGAATCATTTGAAGCGAGAAAATGTCAATATGCTCGTCGATCACCTCTTCCGCCACGAGGCTGGAAAGATGGTCTCCGTCCTGACACGCACCTTCGGCACGGAAAATCTCGAGCTCGCTGAAGACGTGGTACAGGACGCTCTTCTCCAGGCGGTTCAGGTCTGGCCATTCAGAGGAATTCCCGACAACCCGTCCGCCTGGCTTTACCGGGCAGCGAAGAACCGCGCGATCGACGTGCTGAGAAGGAACGAAAAATCGGTGAGGTTCAGCAGTCCGGATGAATCTGCCATTCCCGATCCGGGAGCCCCCCTGCAGGAGGCAATCGAGGAAACGTGGGACGAGGATCTCATCAGGGACGACATGCTCCGCATGATGTTCGCCTGCTGTCACCCCGAAATACCCGAGGAAAACCAGGTTACCCTGATGCTCAAGACCCTCTGCGGGTTCAGCACTGCCGAGATTGCCAGGGCGTTCGTTACGTCTGAAGATACGATCTCCAAGCGGCTCTACAGGACGAAGCAGTTCTTCCGGAAGAACAGGGTAAAGTTCGAAGTGCCGCCAGCTGGCGAACTCGCGGAGCGCACGGAAGCTGTCCTGAACTCGATCTACCTCCTGTTCAACGAAGGTTACAATTCAACCGATTCCGAAGAGCTCGTCCGGGAAGATCTCATCGAAGAAGCGTTGCTTCTTTGCAGGATGCTGACCGAGACCTCCGTGACGCAGATTCCGGCTACGTTCTCACTTATGGCTCTCATGTGTTTTCATGCTTCGCGCAACGCGACGCGCGTTTCCCCGGCGGGGGACATCGTGCTCCTTCCGTACCAGGACAGGAGTAAGTGGGACCGGGACCTCATATCTCTCGGCAACGAATACATGGCAAAGTCGGCCTCCGGCAATTCGGTCGGCAGGTACCATATAGAAGCCGCGATCGCTTTCGAGCACTGCACGGCAAAGACCTACGAGACGACGAACTGGGAGAGGATACTGGAACTTTACGAGTGGCTTTGCCGCGATTTCCCGTCTCCGATTTCGGAATTGAATCGCACTGTGGCGGTCTTGCGCGTTCACGGGCCGGCCGAGGCGCTGCGCGCCCTCGATTCGATTCCTGACAGGAAAAGACTTGAGGGTTATTACCTTTACCACAGCCTCCGGGGTGAATTCTATGCACGATTGGGAAGGGAAAGGGAAGCGAAAGGGGAATTCGAGATCGCGATGGGCCAGACCAGGTCGGATGTGGAAAAGAATTTCCTCGAAGACCGGATCCGGCAATTTCGGAACGACGATCCGCAGCAGGGTTAATCCCGCTGCACAGGCGTCACGGATGCTTCCTCGTATTGAGGAACGCAACGAGATCGTAAAGCTCCTGTTTAGACAGCGTCCCTCCGAACGCGGGCATGTTTCCACCGCCGTTCACAATCCGTATGGTCATCTGATCCTGCGTCAGCCGGCTTCCGACGTAAGTGAGATTGGGACCGCGGTGTCCGCCGTCGCCTGAAATGGTGTGACAATAAATACATCCCACGTTATAGAAAAGCTTCGCTCCCTTTTCAGCGTGAGGACCTACATTCCCGATCACCTGTGCCGTGAGTGGTTTGGCGGAAAAATCTGGCGACCAAGGAGATTTCACTCCCTCGTTCCAGAGTGTCGCGATCATCGTAACGATGAAGATCACTATGGCAATCGACCAGGGCCTCCTCAGCGGGCTGCGCTCTCCCTTGTTGAACACCAGTGGGAGAAGGAGAAGGATTCCCGCGACTATAGGTGGACCGAAGGCGATGACGAACGATTCGATCGCTTTCGGCATCAGGGCAAACAGCGCGAATATCCAGAGAAAATACCAGTCCGGCCTCGGATTCGAGTTGATGTTCGCAGGGTTGGGCGGGGCGAGAAGCTTCGGCGGTCCGACGAACACGGCGAGGAGTATTATCGCCATCACGACCACCAGTCCGAACACCATGTCGCGCCATGCGGCGTTCGGCCAGAACGGGACGCCTTTCTCCTTCAGCATCGACTTGTACCATTGGCGGTAGGTCTTCGGCTCGACCGGCCTGCCGGCCTTCGGCGGCTCGGAGATTCCGTTTCGTATTACGAGCCAGAGGTGCAGTGCTATAAGACCGAAGAGGAGCGCGGGGATAAGGAATACGTGGAAAGCGAAGAACCTGCTTAGAGTCGCTCCGCCTATAGTATCTCCGGCGAGTATGAAATGCGCGATCCATGTGCCCATTACCGGAATCCTGCCCGCCTGTTCGGCGGCGACAACTGCTGACCAAACGCCGTTGTTGTCCCAGCGAAGGAGCTGTCCGGTAAATCCCATCGTCACGGTGAGTCCCAGGAGTATCACGCCCGAGATCCAGCTCATCTCACGGGGATACTTATAGGCGGCAAGCACGTAGACGCGTATCATATGTATCCCGACGAGGATTATCATCGCCGACGCGCCGTAGTAATGTATTCCCCTCAGGACGGCACCGAGCGGCGCCTCGCTCGTGATATACTGCAGCGACGCGTATGCCGATGCTGAAGTAGGCTGGTACATGAGTGCGAGCGATACGCCTGTTATCACCTGCAGAATGAACACGAAAAGCGTCGCGCTGCCGAAGACATATGTCCATCTCGAATCAGGCGGGACAAGGTGCTTGGCGAGCGGGGCCAGGAACTCGGATGTTCCCGTCCTGTCGTCAAACCAATTCCAGAGTTGTTTAAAAGGCTTCATTCAGTAAATGGAAATCAAAGGTCATAGTTTCGTTATTGGTATCGGGCTCGCCTGTATTTGCACCCTGCCGTTGAATGTTCTCACCGGGTAGCGGGAAAGCGCGTGGGGAGGAGGACCGGACGCGACCGAGCCGTTCGCGTTATAGACTCCTCCGTGACAGGGGCAAAGGAAGATCTGTCCGTCCGGGATCCATCTTACGGGGCAGCCGAGGTGCGCGCAGTTGACTGAGAAGGCGATGAACCTCGACTCCGAATCGCGGCGCAGCCACGATGCGGTCTGAGCCGTCACGCCCGACCAGGGAAGCGGCGACGAGTCTTTGAAAGTAACCAGAACCGTCTTCCCGACAGTGAAGTCGTCCACGGCGCCCACATCGCGCCATATTTGCGGTATCTTCCTGAAAAGGGGAGCGAGCAGGGCGCCTACGACCGGAATCGCGACTAATGCCCCTTCGGCCCCGGCGAGAAGCATTGCAAGCTTGATGATGAAAGCACGGCGGCTGCTGTTCCCACCGATGAATCCCTCGTCACTCATGTCCAAGCTCCTTTATCCACCCGCCGAGCGCCACGCCGAATACTACGATTCCGACTCCGGCCACGATTAGCGAGGTGACGGCTCCCCAGAAGATGAAAGTCGTGCCGAACGCCAGAGTAACTGGCCAGAAAGTGGAACGCGGCATCTTCGCGGGCTTCGACTCGCTCGGCTCGTATCCCGGCGGCAATTCTCTGTTCCTCCAGCTATCCATCACAGTCTTCCTCTCGAAATGTTCGTTCCCTTCAGTTCGGCTTCGGCGTCTGCATCGGCGTTCTCGGCCCTGTACCACCTTGCCAGGCTTATCATGATGTTCGTGACGTACACAAGGCATGCAGGCACCCACATGATAAGGCCCGATACCTGCTGGTCTACGACCGATCCCGATCCGACGAACCACGATGTAGGCGCGAACGTCATCCCTATTCCGAGCACTGTGCACCCGGTACATGCGGAAACGAGGTAGAAGGCCCTCAACGGAGCCGCGAGTTTCCTGAATTCGTAAGGGGCAAATACCGGCCATATGAAAATAGTGCCGAAGAGAAGGAGCGAGACAACGTAGACCGATTGCACAAAACCCGAAACAGACAGCGCTTTCGCGAGCACCGGGAGCTCCCAAATCCACATCGAACCGATACCGAACGCCCACGTGACGGGAGTTCGGACGATAATGTTTGCTACGGCCCTCACCTTTTTCTTTTCAAGAATCCGTTCCCAAAAACTGCTGTGGGATCCGGATAACAACATTGGCGGTACGATGAGCAGCAGTGTGATCTGCTTTATCATTCCGGAGCTCATTGCGAACCCGTCTCCGAGAAACCGGCCGGGAACAACGGCGACAAGTACTATGAGCAAAATTCCGGAAGAGAAAGAAAAGTCCTTCCTGCTGAATTTAGCCAGCCCGCTTCTTCGAAAATGGAAAAAGGCGAGTCCCGCCGATACCGCGAGCAGAATCAAGTTCGGCGCCGATAAAACTGAATTGTCCATCATCATAAGTAAGCTCCCAGGTACACGACGGTGAAGACGAAGATCCAAACCACGTCGACGAAGTGCCAGTAGACCGCAGCCGATTCGAGAGTCGTGACCTCAATGGATTTGAATTTCCCGGATATAATCATTATAAACATGACGCTGAGAACGACGAGGCCCAGAAGGACGTGAAGGCCGTGAAAGCCGGTAAGTGTGAAGAAAGCCGAGCCGAACACGTTCTCGCTTATCGTTATGTTGACCTGCATCAGCCTGGCGTATTCCATCCCTTGTCCGACGAGAAACACCGCCCCGAGTATCATCGTAACCGCGAGCCAGGTGAGCGCCCCCCTGCGATTCCCTTTCCTGAGCCGCGCCTCGGAAGCCATCATGGTGAAGCTGCTCGAGATGAGGAATACCGTGAACACGGATGTCTTTGCGAGGTCGAGATATTTTGACGACGCAGCGAGCGTGCCGGTGATCCGGCTGTAGTAGATATACGCTATTATGAGCGTAATGAAAAAGAACGACTCCGAACCGACGAAAGCCAGCATGAGTATCCTGTTCTTGTCGGTCGGCTTCCTGCGGGTTTCTACGGCTACTTCCAATCTGGCGCCTCCGGATGATTCAGGTCCCAAAGCGGCCGCCGGCTTCGAACCAGCGGAACGGTTTCAAAATTCTTTTCGCTGGGCGGGGAAGACGCGAGCCACTCGAGAGTCCACGCGTCCCACGGATTGTCGCCCGCCGGTTCCCCTTTCTTCAGGCTGTAAAAAATATTGTAAATAAGAAGAATGAACGAGAAACCGAAAACGAACGAGCTTATCGTCGAGAACATGTTAAGTGCCCCCCACACCGGGTGGTTCGGGTAAGTATAGACCCGTCTCGGCATTCCGAGAAGCCCGAGGATATGGAACACGAAGAAAGTGCAGTTGAAACTGATGAAGAAGAGCCAGAAATGCCATTTACCGATCTTCTCGGACAGCCTCCGGCCCGATATTTTCGGGAACCAGTAATAGAGCCCGGCTATTGCGGCGGTCAGCGAACCGCCGACGAAAACGTAATGTATATGAGCGACCACGAAGTACGTGTCGGTGAGCCGCCAATCTATCGGAACCATGGCGAAGGCGACGCCGCTAAGCCCGCCGATCGTGAAGTCGATCAGGAAAGCAACCGCGAAGAGCATGGCGGTCTTGTAGACGATCGACCCGCCCCACATCGTGGCCGTCCAGTTGAAAACTTTCACCCCGGTCGGAACCGCGATGAGCATGCTCATAATTCCGAAGAAAGCCTCCGCCGGAATGCCGAGCCCCACGGCGAACATGTGATGAGCCCAGACCCCGAGTGCGAGGAGGGCAATGGCCACCGTGGACGCGGCTACGAATTCGTAGCCGAAGATCGGCTTCCGCGAGAAAACCGGAATCACTTCCGATATGATGCCGAATGCCGGCAGGGCAAGTATGTAAACTTCGGGGTGTCCGAAAGCCCAGAATACGTGCTGCCACATGAGGGCGGAGCCGCCGGTCGACGGAAGGAAGAAATGCCCGCCGAGAAGGCGGTCGATCAGAATCATGACGAGTCCGGCGTTGAGCACGGGGAACGCGGCGAGTATCAGGAAGCCGTTCACCATAACCATCCACGCGAACAGGGGGAGCCTTGTCAGCTTCAGTCCCTTCACACGCATGGTAATCGTGGTGACGACAAAGTTCAGCGCAGACGCAACCGTGGAAATCCCCAGTAAAATCAGGCTGAGGGCCCAGTAGCTCACCCCCGGAGCAGAGCTGTAAAAATTCTCGCTGAGCGGCGGATAAGAGAACCAGCCCACATTCGTGGCGCCGCCGGTAAAGAAACTGAAATAGAGGAGGAACCCGCCGAAGAGGAAGATCCAGAAGCTGAAAGCGTTCAGCCGGGGAAAGGCCATTTCGTTGGCGCCGATCATGAGCGGCAGATTGTAAGTCGCATATCCCACGAGCAGCGGCGTGAGCACGAGGAAGATCATCGTCGTCCCGTGCATCGTGAATATCTGGTCGTATGCCTGCGGAGACAGTAGCGTGTTCTCCGGGCGCATCAGCTGAATGCGCATGAGGATCGCCTCCGCCAGGCCGACCATGAAGAAGAACAGTGCGGACCAGAGATACATGATTCCGATGAGCTTGTGGTCTACCGTCGACAGCCACTCCAGCCGGCCTTCCAGCTTCTTCAGACTCGGAATCGGTTTCGTGGATTCGGGTAAATCAAATGTTGCGTTCACTTAAGTCCTTCCAGGTAAGCGACGAGCGCGTTCACTTCCTTCGGTTTGAACATGAAATCCGGCATGCGCGAGCCGGGCTTGACCTTCTGCGGGTCGTCGAGCCATCTCGTCAGGTTGGCCCGTGTGTTTGTCAGCATCCCGCTGAGGATCGTCTCACGCGATGCGATGTGCGTCAGATTCGGGCCTATCTGTGCGGTATCCGGCGTGCCGGCGACAGTGTGGCAGTCGCCGCACGTCATTCTCTGAAAGAGGTGCTCTCCCGCAATTGCTATGCTGTCGGTCGGCTGTGCGGGGAGCTGCTGCTGGCTCTTTATCCAGGCTTCGAATTGATTCTCCGGCTGCGCGATGACTTTTATAAGCATCCATGCGTGTTCTGCGCCGCAGTACTCGTTGCACGTACCGGGATATACGCCCGCCTTGTCGGCCTGGATCCAAAGGTAGTTGGTCTTTCCCGGTATGGCATCGACCTTCCGGCCGAGTTCGGGCACCGACCAGTCGTGGATGACGTCAGCGGAAGTGACTTCCATCAGGAGTTTCTTCCCGACCGGAATGTGGAGCTCGTTCGCCGTGACGACGTGATAATCCGGGTAGCTCAACTCCCACCACCACTGGTGTGCCACCACGATGATGTCCGGCTTCCTGCCCGTCCGCGATGGTGAGTCTATGTTGATCATCGCTTCGAGACTCAGCGCGAACAGTACCGAGACGATCACAAAAGGAATCGCGGTCCACGCGATTTCCAAATTCTTGTTTCCTTTTATCTGTTTCGGTATTCCAGGCCTTTTGCTCGCCCTGAAGCGAATCGCTTCAGTGACAACCAGTCCTACGATCAACGCCACAATGAACCCGGCGACGACCAGGTATAGCAGGAAGAGGCTGTTTATGGAACGTGCTCCGGGCGAGTAAGAAGCGAACAAACCGGACAGAAATTTCAAAACTGAACTAAAAGCACTCAAATTAAATTAATCCGTATACAACGACTAGCGTACTTATTAAGGTGTTACTCATATCCAAACAGATGATTTCCGCTATCGGTTCCAATCAAAAATATTTGGGGCACAATTCACCATGGAGTGCGGTCGAAGAGGGTTGCAGAATATCGCAGCGCATCGATGCCATTAAAACCGCACTTTGTCTCGATGGATTCGGCTCACCTTCAAGACGAGGCGCGATTGCTTCGATGATGTCTGCCCCTTGCGGCGCTGAAGCAGGATCCGGCGAGAGAAAGAGAAGTCCCGAAAATCACTCTATAGCGGAACGGAGGTTGGGAGTGAAGAGGACGCCAGACTTACAAATGTTGGTTGCCGACAATGAGATTCCCCGCTTTTCCACAGGCATTCGCAAAAGGGAGAAGTACAACACGCGGCAACAACCGGTTTCTAACTGCATGTCTCTCATCCCAAGTCTTTCCTTTCCAAATAATCTTCCGTCCCACTGCAATTCGAATTTGTTTCAATGACAGCCACAGACTGGTTATCGGGGTCCCGGTCTTATCGTGCAAAATCATGGTCCGAACTTGCCGACCAGCATTCCGGCCCACCGACCGGCATGTTTCATTTTTCGGAGGGATTAGTCCCACCTTCAGCACGACAACGTCCTGGACCGGTAATCGTGTTACCGGAGTATTTAAGGTATGGATTCACTTGAGCTCTCGTCGGAAAGTCTTGTTAAAACAACAAATTCTCCGCGCCGAGGTGTAAGTTCCGGTGTTGTTGCGACGGAATGCCCCGGCCCTATCTTCCTATCACACCGAAAATAGAGAACTTACTAAAGTGCTGGATGTGTCATCCGATAAACAAGACAGAAGCACGTGGTGAATCTCTTGAAAATGGATTCCACCCGGAATCCAGCACGGATTATGATTCGGCGCAGACGACATCCTTCAGATGCTAATCTCAAACGCAACAACCGGTTAGCCTGTAAGAAAGAACCATCTTACGATTTGAGTTTTCTGTGATTCAAGTATCCCATCACCTTCTCTTTGGGACATTTCAATGTGAATGACGCAACGATAGCTAATCAGGAAATCGAATGCTGGCGGGCTGTCGAATGAAAGTGCACCCGTTCATATTGATACCCGAATAACATTGTTTAACATTGCAGTTTGGAAACTAGTATGCGATCGTCGATATCAAGACAGATGGGTTTAATAATTTCCTTGAGTCTGCTGGTCACGCTGAGCGTGATGATCACAATTCTGCTGACTCAGGATGAAAGCTCCAAAATGCGCTCGACCGATGCGGAAGTTCACAGCATCAGCCGGCTGATGGTCAACTCCATATCCTATTCGATGTCTCAGGGAATCTCCGATATCAAACCATTCCTAGGGTCGGTCAAAGGACTGAAGAATCTGGCCGACCTTCGAGTGATCCCCAGCGACATAGTCAAGGCCGGATCAGAAGCCGGCATGGATGCGGATGAACGTTCAGTCCTGCAGTCGATGGCCACGCGCACTTTCGAAGAATCCTTCAAGAACGAGCCAGTGTACAGGATCGTCGAACCGATAAAGGCAACCGACGTCTGCAGCACTTGCCACAAGTCCAGCCCGGGCGACATTATGGCGGTCGTCAGCCTCAGGTATTCACTTTCCGGCATGCATTCCGATATAGCCGGCCAGCGACTCGTCGCTATCGTCTCGGTTATAATAGCAATACTGGTAGCGTTCTCAATCTCAATGTTCTTTATCAAGCGCAGGATAATTGCCGACCTGGACGTCTCCATCGGCGGCATACATAAGTTGTCCGAAGGTGATTTGAGGGAGGTCGCCGTCCCCGAGAGACATGATGAAATTGGAAAACTAAATTCGTCTCTCAGGACGCTGCAGGCAAGTATGAAGGCCCGGTCGGAACTCGGCAGACATTTCGCGGAAGGGACCTTTGACGAGGAAGTAGCTCTGTTGTCCGAAGCAGATGAGCTCGGCAAATCGTTCCAGACAATAAAAGAAAGCCTCATGAATCTGGTCGGCGACGCCAAAATGCTGGCGAGGGCTTCGGTGGAAGGGAAGCTTGCCGAGCGGGCCGATGCTGAAAAACACGCCGGAGCGTTCCGGGAGATAATGCTCGACTTCAACAGTACATTGGATGCAATTGTCTACCCGATGAACGAGTCAGGCGTGGTGCTGGAAAGACTGGCCGGGGGAGACCTGACATCCCGGATGGATGGGGAATACAAGGGCGATTACGCCAGGCTCAAGAACAGCATCAACCTTCTCGCAGAATCCTTCAGTCAGGCCATCGGTGAAGTCTCGTCTGCCGTCGAAGCAACTGCAAGCGCCGCGAACGAGATATCGTCAAGCAGCGAACAGATGGCTGCGGGGGCGCAGGAACAGAGCGCTCAGGTATCGGAAGTCGCAAGCGGCGTCGAGGAGATGACTAAAACCATATTGGAAACGAGCAGGAACGTGTCTATCGCAGCAGAGTCCGCGGAAAAAGCCGGCAACATCGCCCAGGAAGGCGGAGATGCCGTCAATGAGACCATCGACGGGATGAACCGGATTGCCCTGGGGGTGAGGAACTCCGCGCTGACCGTGCAGGCTCTCGGCAAAAGCGGCGGCGCGATCGGCGAAATAATACAGGTTATAAACGACATTGCTGACCAGACGAACCTTCTCGCGTTGAACGCAGCCATAGAAGCTGCAAGGGCGGGTGAATATGGGAGGGGATTCGCGGTCGTCGCCGATGAAGTCAGGAAGTTGGCTGAAAGGACGACGAAAGCCACCAAAGAAATCGCGTCGATGATAAAGCAGATACAAAAGGACACCGCCATCGCCGTCGAGTCGATGGAAGGCGGCACTAGGGAAGTCGAGAAAGGAAAGCTGCTCGCGGACAAGGCCGGGCAGTCGCTTGAACGAATCATTCAGGCGGCGAAGGATGTATCGGATGTAGTCACGCAGGTTGCCGCCGCCAGCGAAGAGCAATCCGCATCAGCGGAGCAGATGAGCAGAAACATCGAGGCGATAAATGATGTATCTCACCAGGGTGCGAACGGAGTGCAACAGATCGCGCGCGCCGCAGACGGCCTGAATCAACTGACGATGAACCTTCAGAGCTTGATCTCCAGGTTCAAAATGAACGAACAAAACGCTGGAGCCGCCTCAGCTTCATCCGCTGGTGGAACTTATTCCGTCCGCTCGAACGGCAAGCTCGTCCGGTCGTAATACGGGCAGCTCTTGACGACGGCCGGCCGCCCGGAAGGACAATCGCCCCTCGGACGGAAGAGGCCGGCGTCCGGGGAAACAGTCAGTCTATTCTATCTATCCTGCGGTCGCGCAGGTCGCTCAGGGTTTTCCTGGCGTCGTAGGGAGCGATATAAGCTGCAAACTCCTCGTGGGGTATCTTGTTCACGAACCGCAGCATAACATCCTCGATTTCATTCATGCGCGCCTCGATCTTCGCACAGGGGTAATCGAAACAGTCGGCACAAGTCTTCATCCCTCTGTCAACCACGCATGAACGAATCTGGCAGCCGGGGTCGGGAAGCGCGTTGCCGTCGCTCTCCCGCGCACAGCACCCGTTGCAGCGAAGCTTCTCGGGTGGAATTTTCAACCCGAAATATTTCGACCATGCCGATGAGACTCTCAGCCGGTCGTCATCGGAATGATTGTTTCCCTCGAAAGCCCTGCAGGAATCGCATCTGAACCCGCAACGGGCAACAAACTGTTCCATATTCAGCCTCCCTTTTTGAAAGACCTCCCGATGAGAACTCGATTTCCGCCCCACGCATTAGCACAGCCCTGCACCGACAGCCTGAAACCGAAATCGGTCCTGCGAAGCCCCCCGGCTCCGAAGTTCGCCATTAATATGCAACACGGAGGAATATCTTGTCAACGCCGAATATTCTAGAAGAAGATTTTCAGCGTGGGCTGTTCGAGCTTCTGCTTCATATCGACGGTAATCATTCCGCCGGCATATTTGAAGGGAATCTTCGAATTGTTCACTCTCACTTCCTTCGGGCGTTTCGAGGAATACGCTGCAAAAGGGCCCGATTCGCCGATTTTTATCGTGATGACGTTTCCCGTCCGTCTGCAGCTTTCGATTGTACCGGGGGCATTGTATTTATCTGTCAGCCCCACGGGCGCAAACCCGTCCTCCATAGGGGAGATGTAGTAAAGCTTGTAGCCGAACCTTCCGAGCATCACGGGAAGCGCCTGGTTTCTGCCCGCGATGAGATGAGATTTCGAGAAATATTCGTACACGAGAAAACGTTTCCCCTCGATCCCGTGGACATCCGACGGTTTGAACGTACCTGCGACGAAATTCGTGTCGGCGACATTCCAGACCGCTATCAGCCCTATCTTGCCCGACCTGCTGAATGCCTTGAACGGCTTCGGAGCCTGAACCTGGAAGAGGCAATCCTGTGTCGGCCTCGCGGGAACGCTTGTGCGAATAATTCTCCCGTCGCGGTACACAAGAGGAAACAGAACGTTGAAATCCTGTTTACCCGGCTTGTCAGTAACATACACGGGCCCGTCGCTTATTGCGCGCGCAATGGCATGGAAGGTCGCATTCGGGTTGTAGCTCTCGAACTCGTCGTAATCCGGGTAAACCATCTCTCCGAACCAGAGCGAATTTGTGACCGCGCTGAGTACATGCACGGCGGCATTCCCTCTCATCATGTTGTAAGTTTCCCCGGGCTCATACGGAAAATAATCCTCCTCGTTTCGTGCAACGGCGGTCGATCCGAAGTTATAGTACGCGTTGTTGCCCATGTCCATGCAGTTTATGATCGTGTTTCCGAAATATTTCTCAACGGCCGCGTTCAGCCGGACATGAATCTCCTTTGCAAAATCGAATACGGGAAAGTTGCCCCTGGCCATATCGGGAACCGAGAGCTGGTTGTCGACTTTTACAAAATCGACTCCCTGCGATCTCAGGTATTCGTACCAGTCGTCGTAGAAACTGGAGAGGGTATCCGAATACGGGGAAATGAAGTCGAATCTGGATACGCCGCCCTTGCGGTTGGGCTCGGTCCAGGAGAACATCGCGCCCCGGAAGAAGCGACCGAGCGCCGAATTCGTATCGATGCCGTTCCAATAGCCGTTTATGGTGTGCCATACCCCGACGTACTTGATTCCGTACTCGTTCTTCAATTGCTGTATCAGCGGCCTGAATCCGTCGGGGAATTTCGACGGTATCGGTTTGAAGCCAGACAGCGCTCCCTTACCGTTGTTTTGCAGCCAGCCGTCGTCGATGATGACCCACGAAAGAGGGAATTTGTGATCGTAGAAAGACTTAACACCGTCGATTACCAGCTTCGCGCTCAGGTTCTTTCCGTTGTCCGATGCATTCCACGTGCACCAGCCGAAGTAGTCGAGAATCTTCGGATACTTCTTGTCGACGCGAAGGTCAGAGCCCCTTCCTATCATCGCAAGTCCGTCATGGTACAGTTGAGATATGAGGTCATAAGGGTCCTTCCCGAACCCGACGGCGAGCAGGGGTATTTCCGCCGCCCGCGTGCCCTCGTAACCGCTAACCGCCTTCGCGCCGATGCCTTCCCCGCTCTTACCCAGCGCCGATTGGTAGCCGGCTCCGCTGAGCGGCATCGCGGCGGCATAAGTTCCGTCGCCGTATTGCCAGAGGAAGAACTGGACACCGTGATCGGGGAAATCCGCCGGCTTCCCGACTTTCATCGGCTTCGTCCACGGGTTCCAGTCCTTCATAAACCAGTAGCAAATTCCCTGTTTGTAACCGGGAAAACGGCTGAAGAAAAGCCCTAAATAATCCGTTCCTTTCGGCGGTCTGGTGCCGTTTGTGACCAGGAATAGGCCAGCAATGTTGCTGTGACCCAGTTCCTTCGACAGCACACCCAGTCGAACCCCGTCTTTGAATTTAAATTCGAACGTGGAATCGCTCTTCATGTTGCAAACAGCCTGACCCGAGTCGCCAGCGTTTTCAACGAGTGGGACGCCTTCGGAGAGCCGCACTTTGTTTCCCCATTCAAGCTCGAGGCGATTGTGTGATACTCTGAAGCTTACGGGCAGACCGCCGCGTGAGCCGATCAGTGTCATAGAATTGGAAGCAGCTGCAGAAAGGGTAAGCACTATCAGAAACGACATGAATTTTTTCATTTACATGCTCCATCTTGCTTCATGAACAGGAAAGAAAACTCACAGACGGACCTGGCGCCAGCTTCATGTTCCGGGACTCCGGAAATGCCGTCGTTCTCCCCGCCGCCGTCGAAACTCCTACAGTCTTTATCAAACCGGTCTCAAGGCTGGTTTCTTTCGAAGAAATTGTAAGACACGAAGATGGTCTATTATAACGGATAGAGCGTGTGAAGGCAAACAGGTGAGGCGTGGGGAGGAAAGAGAGGCCGGGCGCCGGTTGAGGCACACGGCCGGGGAGTCAGTGATTCATGCGATTGAATTGTTCTTCGAAATTGTTCTTCGAGGCATCGACAAGGTTTTGGGCCTGCCCGACTGCGCACTCGTACCGATCGTCCGCCAGTGCTTTCATTGTCGATGTCGCGACCTCGGAAGGAGGAATTCCCCTGTAGGTCATGTTCCTCGCCGCCCGGGTGCCCTTGTCGAGTTCGGTGTCCACAGTGGGCGGGATGATTTCGAACACTTTGACGGAAGTATCCCTGAGTTGGTGCCGCAGGGATACGCTGAATGAGTGCATCGCCGCCTTCGTCGCACAATAAACCGGCATTATCGCCAGAGGCATGAACGCAAGGCCGGATGAGACATTTATAATAGCGGCTTCCTTTCGCTGCATGAATACGGGAATGAAGTAGGCCGACAGCTGTACCGTCGAAGTGAGATTAATGTCTATCTCGTTCTCGTGTCTGGTCAGCTCGGCGATTCCATTTTTGAAATCTAACATCCTCTGGACGCCGGCGTTGTTGACGAGAACATTTATACTCTTAAATTCAGAAGTCACCCAGTTGAAAAGGTCCTCGCGGTCCTTCGGATTTGAAACGTCACTTACCCTCGTGTGTATCGTCGGAATTTTCTTCCGTGCTTCCTTCAGCTTCTCTTCCCTTCTGCCGCAGATAATTACTTCGTTTCCTGACTTTACGAATTCTTCTGCGATACACAGACCTATTCCTGTTCCCCCTCCCGTTACCAGGACGATGTTGTTCGCTATGTTCATGCCGTTTCTCCATACTAAGGTGTACCCTTGTATGGACGAAATTGAAGGAAAAGCGTTCATCCCTGCGGCCGGGATGGGCTCTGCAATCTACGCGGCTACAACCACGACAGCTTTTTGTCTACCCCCGCACCCCCGTCCTCGCCGACGACCCGGACGAAAATTTCCTCGAGAGAAGAAAGGGTGTCCTGACCCATTTCGTCCTTCAGTTTAGACCTGATATCCTCCATCCTGCTTCTGAATATTATTCTTCCTTTGTTGATGATCGCAATTTCGTCGCAAAGCTTTTCGACCGTATCGAGGACGTGCGAGCTCAGAAGGACCGTCGTTCCCTCCCGTACCATCAGTTTGAGATTGTCCTTTATAACCTTCGCCGATACCGGATCGATGGCCTCCAGCGGCTCGTCGAGGATCAGAATTCTCGGACGGTGGATCAGGGCCGCAGCAAGGGACACTTTCTTCTTCATACCGGCGGAGAACGAGTCGATCCTCTCTTTCTTCTTTGCCGCAAGTTCGAAGAATTCGAGAAGTTCGTCGATCCTGCCGTTCGCTTCCTGTTGTCCCAGCCCGTACATGCTCGCGACAAACCGCAAATACTCGCGCGCATCGAGCTTTTCGATGAAATTCGGCTTTTCGAGAACGAAGCCGATTTCCCCCTTGTATTCGAAATCTGCCGGCTGAATCTCTCTGCCGAGTAACCTGACTGCGCCTTCATCCTTCCTTATGAGACCCGCGATAATATTGATCGTTGTCGACTTGCCCGCCCCGTTGGGCCCTACAAAACCGATGAGCGTCCCTTCTTCCACGACAAGGTCCAGGCCGTCAACCCCGACAACATTTCTGCCGTAAGACTTCCTTAACCCGACAAGCTCTATTGCATTCATTTCGATTCCTCAAGAAGAGTTTGAAACTTCAGCGCGAGTTTCCTTCCCCACGCAGGTATCCATAAGTAGAGTGTTACGAGGAGCAGCCCGGCGACAAAAAGGGCTCCGAAGAAAAGACCCGACAGCATTACAAGGCCGTAGACTGCGGTGGCGACGGACTCCACTATCACCACTATGACCAGAGAGATGAGGCTGTGCCTGTATATCTCGTGAAAAGCCAGAAGGAGAGTGGTGACCGACACAACAAGGACAAGAGGGAGAAAGACCGAGAAAATCGCTCCGCGCAGCATGCCATATGCGCTCATGTGCAGCCGGAAGCCGAGGGCCGCGGTGAGTACAAGGTTGACGGTGCAGACGATAAGAAAAACCGAGAAGAACTTCACGCGGACGTAACTCTCGGGCTTCATCGGGTGAATGGAGACATGTTTCAGCCTCAGGCCGTGCAGCGTGAACTGGTTCTCCATGAAGGCGATTCCGAGCAATTGCGTGATGAAGAATATCGGCAGGACCGGCGAGGATGCCAGCTGATGAAAACGGTGAGCCATACCGTCCAGAAGCATTCCCCCGATGAAAGGGTACACCACTATCACGTAAAGAAGGCGCTCCTCCTTCTGGCGGATTGTCCAGTCAAGGAACAGCAGCCGGACATTTTTCCATCTCCCGGCCGATGCTGCTGCGGGAACAACATCTCCTCCCGACACCTCCCGCGGCTTCACCGCACGGTGGACGACCTCGGATTCGGATGCACCGCTGCGGCCTGGACGACTTCTCCACGCGAGCGAACCGCCCGCCTTCATGGCAATCCGATCTACCGCGGAAAAGATGGCAGTCAACAGCAGCAGAATTACGAAAAGGTCTCCCAGCTGGGCCGTCGCGCCGGAAAGATTCGAATCGATGGCGTCTTTGTAACCGATCGCAAATTGGTTAACCACGGGAATTTTCGACATGAATACGGGCTTGACGTGTAGAATCGACGGCAGGAGAAAGACAAATAACAAAGGAAGCATCACGATCTGCGATACGGTTCTCGGACTGTAGCGGTTCGACAGCCTGCGAAGCAACGGGAACAATGCAAAGAGAAGTTCCGATATCACCAGATAAAAAAGCAGAAAAAGGGAGAGAGCAAACACAGAAGAGCTCCATTTTCCCTTGGTGATGAGCGAACCCGCTGTCGCCAGCATGGGGAAGAGGTAGAGGAGGAGGCGCTTGTCGACCAGGAAGGTTGTGAACCTCAGGACAGTCGAACGCGTCCTTGAGATCGGGAAAAATCCGAGCGCGCGGATTTCGATCAGAGTGGTACCGGTCAGCTTCGCCTGAAGTGTAACTATATCGAAGAAGATCAGGAAGAAAATCAGGTTCAGGAACAACTCCGGTGATCCTTTCATCCCGGGGGCAAGAATCGGAACGATCGCCATTCCCGCGATGACTAGTCCGGCAAGGACGTAAGCCAGGAAGGAAATTACTCCGTTCACCGCTTCCCTGTTCGACACAACGAGGCTGGTGGCAACGAGGGTCTTCAGTCTTCCTGTAAAGCGGTTCACGATACCGGCCCTTCCGGCAGCGCATACCTGCGCTCAGAAATGTAGTCTGCCGCAATCACTTAGCATCACCTGTTATCGTTTTGTCAATGTAAATTCACTTGCCGAAAAGAACAACAATACCATGGAGCCTTTAACACGGCCCCCGTCATGAGTGCCCGTGCAGGATTTTACGACCGTTCTTCAGACTGTGTGGATTAGCCGGAAGATGGTGTAAATATGATGAGCTTCGTGGAGAACGAAGAACTCGGTCCAATCGAGGATGCTCAGCCTCCCTCTCTTTTTGTGGACACCGACGCGAGAGAGCTCTTCACCGCCCAGACCATTTATCATGTCGAATATTTCCCTCCTGTCGGCGTCAAGCTTGCCGAGGAGGTTCGGGGTGTCCCACTTCCTCCACGTCTCAAAATCAGGATCGTACTCGGCCCGGTAAGCGCTGAAAGTCGGTTCTTCAAGATTGAGTATCGCGTTTATCCTCTCCAAGAAGACCGGCTGGTATTTTGCCAGGTGAGCAATGTTGTCGTGGATCGACCACTTCCCCGGTTCGGGTTGAGCCACCAGGCGTCTCTCATCCAGCCCTTCCACCATTATCGCGATCGCCTCGTGTTGATTCCTCAAACGATCAATCAATGACTGATAGATTTGCATCGGATTCACCGCCTCTGTTTTTTGTTGAAATCCTTCCCTCCGACATCTGAAAGTAAACCAGAAACCGTGAAGTTTCAACAAGGGCCGCCCTGGCAGTTCATTCATCTACCGGTCAACCTCCGTTCAGAGTAAACTTTATCAAACGCATTTCGTAAATTGACCTGTCTTTTAGGGAAATTCTGAAGCTCTTGTTCCAACCACAAACTCAGGGGAGAAAAATGTTGAAACAGACCCGGTTGAACCGGTACACGGCCCTCATCGCGGCCGTTCTCATCGTCATCATATCCTCACCTTCGCGGTCACAAACGGTGCCGGACAGTGCGGTTGCAGGCAACTGGCTTGGAACTCTCCACTTCGGCAACACATCATTGAGGGTGGTGTTCCACATCACCAGAACTGACAGCAACACTCTGGCGGCGACGCTCGACAGCCCGGACCAGGGAGCTACCGGAATACCTGTCTCTTCCGTGAGAACGGCCGGTGATTCCATCTTCCTGGACGTCGCCGCGGTAAGAGGCGGCTTCGAGGGGATCGTGGCCCCGGATAAGGCATCCATCAGCGGATCATGGAAACAAATGAACGCTGCGCTGCCTTTGACTCTGACCCGGACAAAAACTGAAATCCGGTTCAACAGGCCGCAGGAACCCAGGCCGCCGTTCCCGTACAGATCCGAGGACGTGACTTATGAAAATACGGTTGAAGGCGTGAAACTTGCCGGAACTCTGACTCTTCCCGAAAAGGGAGGTCCCTTCCCGGCCGCGATTCTGATTACCGGCTCCGGTCCCCAGAATCGGGATGAAGAACTGTTCGGGCATAAACCCTTCCTGGTAATCGCCGACTACCTGACAAAAATGGGAATTGCCGTTCTGCGCGTCGACGACCGCGGAGTCGGGGGGTCATCAGGCGGCTATTGGTCCAATTCCACCACGGCGGATTACGCGACCGACGTAATGGCCGGAATTAAATATCTCAAGACCCGGGCGGATATCGATCACAGTAAGATAGGGCTCATCGGTCATAGCGAGGGAGGCATCATCGCTCCAATGGTTGCCGCGAAGTCCCGTGATGTCGCGTTCGTCGTCATGCTTGCAGGAACCGGCTACAGCGGCGACAAGATCATTCTTTCGCAGACGAGGCTTCTTGAAAAAGCCGACGGAGTTCCGCCGGGTAAGATCGAAGAAGAGGAGCAGCGGTTGAAGGAAGAAATCAACATTGTGGAATCGGGTAAAGACAGCCTTGCAATTGCAGAGCGGCTTGCCGATTACCTCTCATCGAACTTCTCAAAGTGGGGAACCGACTACGTGAATAGCGGACTGGATTCGACCGAGATTATCCGGAGCCAGATCAGAAATCTCGATTCGCGCTGGTTCCGGTTCTTCCTCACTTACAACCCGATACCGGCTCTCGAACAAGTCAAGTGCCCGGTGCTGGCTATGGACGGCACACTCGACCTGCAGGTGCCGGGTGAGGAGAATCTGAAGGCGATAGGAGACGCGTTGAAGCGTGGCGGCAACAAAGACTGGAAGACCGTACTCATACCCGGCTTGAATCACCTCTTCCAGGATGCGAAGACCGGGTCCGAGAAAGAATACGCGCAGATTGAGGAGACCTTCTCCCCGAAAGCTTTGAAGATTATGGGCGACTGGATCACCAGACGGTTCGTCAAATAACCGATCCAATAAGGTCCCCGGGTGCGGGGTCTCTCTTTTCTGGCCATACGCATTCGTTGTTAGCGACATCACCTCTTTGTAGATTGTCATCAGCCAACAGGAGGTCTTTCTTGAAAAAACTCGATTTGAAATCTTTTGAACGAAGCATAACTGTCAGAGGGCTTCGTTTGTCGGACTATGAAGAAGTGACAGCGCTTCAGCTCAAATGCTTTCCGGGTATGAAGACCTGGAGCCCGGAGCAGTTCCAGAGTCAGCTTTCCATTTTCCCTGAAGGACAGATTTGCGTCGAGTATGAAGGGCACGTCGTGGCGTCTTCGAGCAGCCTCATACTAGACTTCGCCCTGTACTCGGAGTGGCACAGCTGGAGGGAGATAGCGGACAACGGGTTCATCAGGAATCACAATACCGACGGGAACACGCTGTACGGGATCGAGATCATGGTCGACCCCGAGTACCGCGGTCTCAAGCTGGCACGGCGGCTCTATGAAGCACGGAAGAACCTCGCCAGGCAGAAGAACCTGATGCGCATCATCATAGGGGGCAGGATACCGGGCTACGCCGCCCACGCCCAGGAAATGTCGGCGCGGGAATACGTCGACCAGGTCATGCAGAAAGTCCTGTTCGATCCGGTTCTCACCACACAGCTGTCGAACGGCTTCGTCCTGAAGAGGCTCCTGGCGGACTATCTCAAGGCCGACAAGGAATCGATGGGCTACGCGACATTCCTCGAATGGACGAACCTGGATTACAATCCGGATACGTCCCGCATCTTCGTCCCGGTCAGCCCGGTAAGGATCTGCGCGGTCCAGTACCAGATGCGAATGCTCCACAGCTTCGACGAATTCGCCAGGCAATGTGAGTACTTCGTCGACATCGCATCCGACTACCGCTCGGATTTTGTCCTATTCCCGGAAATTTTCACGACACAGCTTCTCTCGTTCCTCCCGAAGGAGCGGCCGGCACTAGCGATGAGGAGGCTGTCAGAATTCACTCCCAAATACCTGGAACTCTTCAACAGGCTCGCAACGACTTTCAACGTCAATATAATCGGCGGCTCACACTTCACCGTCGAGGAGGATAACCTCTACAACATTTCCTACCTCTTCCGCCGCGACGGCACGATAGGAAAGCAATACAAGCTCCACATAACGCCCAATGAGCGGCACTGGTGGGGAGTCAAGCCGGGGAACAAGCTGGAGATATTCGACACCGACAAAGGGAAGATCTCAATCCAGATTTGCTATGACGTCGAGTTTCC
>JBJKPN010000154.1:0-8386 GCA_046706365.1 Candidatus Kryptoniota bacterium
AAGAAATTGGCGGTTGAAATAGACGGCGGATACCACAATGAGCAGGAGCAGAAGGAGCATGATGCCGCCAGGACACAGGTGATAAATGAATTCGGAATAAGGGTGATTCGTTTTACGAACGACGAAGTCTTGAAGGATACTGAAGCGACGGTCAAGAAAATCTCCGAAGTGCTGAAAGGTAACCCCATGGACGCTCCCCTCTCCGAACGGAGAGGGGTCGGGGGTGAGGCGGGTTTCAAAGCCTTTACGCTTGAGCCTTCGAACTTTAAAGTCTGGCGGACCGACACGATAGAGAACGGCGACGACCTTGTAAAACAGATGGATGCGTTTGCCGACCCGGTTCGTTCCGGCTCGGACGCCGAAGCCATGGCGTGGGAGATACTTATTAAGTCGGGATATGAGTTGACTACCAAGATGGAGCGGCTTACGATCGCGTCGGCATCCGTTGGAAACGGACGCCTCAACAAAAGCACGAATCCGCCGTCGGCGGATTTGAGCTCCGGAAAGCCGTCCGATTTATCGGATGGCGAAGTGCCGCTGTACTCCATCGGTGGCGGTGAAGTGATTCTGGCGCTTGAGAAGATTTCGCAGGAAGCTGTAGATGAAGTGGTGAAGATGAAGCCGAAGACGTTCATCTGCCTCGACCGCCTCTTCGCGGGCAACGACCAGCTGAAAACCAATACCGCACTCCAGTTGAAGGACGCGGGGGTGGAATATAGAACGATTTGATAGGAGTAAAAAAATGCCCAAACCGTTCAAGATACTTGCGATCGATGGTGGCGGAATAAGAGGGGTTTATCCTGCCGCTTACCTGAATTATGCCCAAGGACAGATTGGGTCGGTCCCAATTCATAAGTTCTTTGATTTAATTGTGGGCACTTCCACGGGCGGGATAATAGCGCTCGCACTAAGCCTTGGAATCTCAACATCGAAAATATTAGAAATGTATGAAAAGAAAGGGAAGGAAATATTCGGTTGGTCCCCCAAAAAGTTGACGCTAGGACTAATCTTTCCCAAGTATTCGAACAAGAGGCTTATTAGAGAGCTGAAGAGTATTCTGGGCAACGAGACAAAACTTGCTGAAGCCAAGACCATGTTATGCATACCTTCGGTTGATACAATCAACGGGAAGGCGGTCGTTTTCAAGACGAGACACCACCAGGAATATATCAACGACTACAAAATACCAATGTGGAAAATCGCTGCCGCGACGTCGGCAGCTCCGGCTTATCTACCTTCCTTTAGCGACCCGAAGCTATCGTCCTATGTTGACGGTGGGTTATGGGCCAATAATCCAAGTTTGATCGGCGTTGCCGAGGCCCTGAAGTTAGATAGGAAGTTGTCAGATATTTTCGTCCTTTCGATTGGAACCGGGGACAAGATATTGTACAAGAGCCGATTCACTTCAAGGACATGGGGTCTGATAGGCTGGGGAGCTCAGCTGGTGGAATGGATTTTCAAAGCGCAGTCTCAAGGAGCGATCAACGCTACGAGGTATCTGTTGGGAAACAACTATCAACGCATCGACAGTCAGTTACCAGTTAAGAACGGTTTCTTGAGTTCGTCCAGGTTCGGACTTGATAGCGTTAGAGACATCATGGACATAAAAGCGCTCGCAGAATATAGGGCCAAAGAGACGTTTTACGATGTGAGTAAGACTTTCTTTAACGAGGAGGTGGCGGAATTCCATCCCATACCGTAACCAAGGAGAAATGCTATGGAGCTTAAGAAATCTTTTGAGAAGTTCATTGAGAAAATAAATCTCGATGACACAAGGAGTGGCAAGATTCAATCTGCTCATAATAGTGTGCGGGCTTATCTTGAAAAAGATGAAAAGATAAAGGAGATATACTATGAGACCTTCTTGCAGGGATCGTATAGACTGAATACCGCTGTTCGACCGCAGGGAGATGGGGAGTACGACGTTGATGTAATCCTTTCAATGAACCTTAACGATGAGAACGGTAGAAGACGAAACGCAGACGGCATCCTTGACTTTGTAAAACGACGGCTTGATCTCAGTGACGACTACAAGGGACGAACTAAAAAGAAGAACCGGTGTATCGAGCTGAAATATGCTGATAATTTCCATTTGGATATTACGCCGGCACACTGCAACGGCAACACAGACGATCCTTTAGAGATCCCTACCGACTGGAAAAAGACCCATCCGAAAGGCTTCAGGACCTGGTGCATCGACAAGCATGCGGCAACCGCGGAAATGTTCTATCCTGTCGTGAAAATGCTCAAGTGGTGGAGGAACATTCACTTTGGCGATGATGGACTCCCCAAGTCTATTTTATTGACGACGATGGCTGGCAACAAAATTCCGGATGGATGCGACGATTTGGGCAAATGTTTGACGCTAACGATGGAAGCGGTCAACGATTTTATAAAACCATATTCCATTTCTGTCCCGGAAGTAAGGAACCCTTCTCTGGCAAGCGAGGTATTGTCTGAGAATTGGTCTCTGGCGGATTTTATGAGCTTCAAGAGCAAGTTTAATTCTGCCACGCAATTGGCCAGAAAGGCTGTCGACGAAAAAGATGAACAAAAGTCCATTGATTTATGGAACAGTAACGATTTGTTTGCAGACACATTTCCGAAAACAAGGTTTGTGCTTGAAGATCAGGCAAGAGAATTCAATGATGGCATGCAGTCAGGGAAGTTGGGTGTCTCATCGTCTGGTCTCCTCGGGGTGGTCGGTCAAGGAACCGTTAAGAGTGTTCCCCCAACAAAGTACTACGGTGATGAAAAAGGGGATAGTTGACAAATTATCCAAAACCAAAACCTCCGAATCCAGCACTTCAACTGATAAGGATGAAAAGGTATTTTCCACAATTCACGTATCGAAAGCGCGGTAATATCTACGTCTTCAGGGGAAAGCTTAAACCAACCCCGAGCTCTCCGGATTACGAGGTAGAGATAGAGTACAGGGGAATGAAACGTCCTAATGTTCTTATTTTGAGTCCGGAAATAGATGACAATGCGCCGCATAGATTCCCTAAGAGCAAATCGCTCTGCCTCTATCATTCGAGCGAGTTTCATTGGAATGAGACCAGCTATCTGAGCGACACCGTCGTTCCCTGGACTTGTGCTTGGTTATACTTCTATGAGGTATGGAAAGCCACGGGTAGGTGGTATGGGCCCGAATACCCACACTCAGGCGAAAAGAAGCCGGAAGACTGAGAAATGAACACACTCCGGCGGATCAACGCGCAAGAGAAAGAACCATAGAGAGGATTCGGTTATGGACAAACAGACATTTGAAGCTCTGCTAAGCGGGCCTCAAGGCCTGACCCAAAATGCGCTAAAAGACATCTTAGAGTATGTGAGAACGGAGAATAATAATGTCGAATTCAAGCAAGAATTCAATAGGGAGAGGGATGGATCGCTTGTACAGATAGATTTCTGCAAAGTGATAATTGGGTTTTTAAATTCAGATCTCGGGGGTGTTGTGATTTATGGCATCGCAGATGACATAAATGAGAACATGGGTGAGGAAGTGTCAAAGTTCGTTGTCGGGCATGACATGGCAAAAACAAGAGTTGAAGATTTGGTAGGTTATCTGAGGTTGGCGGTCTGGCCACCAGAAGTTGGGATGATACACTTCAGACAGTTGCCAATTTCAAATACTAGAGCCGTCACGACTATTTACGTCGGCAGTGGAAGATCGAAGCCGTATTTATATTATAAACCAAATGACGTTGAAAGCGGAATTCGAAGCTTTTCAAGAGCATCTCGTGTGACTTATGAGTTGGGTGCCCCCCAGTTGCACTCTTTTTTCGCCGTGAGAAGTAAGGGGTTGGCACCTCCAGAACAAATACCACTTAGGTCAAGAGGAACGGAAAGCGGTAATGTGGATTCACTATTGAAAGAGAATCTTGAGGAAGCATTGAGAATCATCAAGGACCCTGATAAGTTTGGGCTCATCACTATTTGTGTTTATCCTTCTTCACATGTTAACGTGTCGGACGCTGACATCAAGAACTTGGTCGAACCACGGGCGAGAGATGTAAAGCGTATGGAAGAGATATGGTACGGACAGATGGAGGTCTCGCAGAAATGGTACAGGAGGTTGTTCATTCCGTATCAATTGGCTGAAGAACGGAAGTGCACTTGGGCAATTACGTGTTATCGAAGGACGGGCGTACTATTTGTCAACAGCTTGGTAGACGAATACATGCAGGGCAAGAGATATCTCAACCCCTTTTACTTAGCTTACCAGATTCAAAGACTTCTACAAATGGCCAAGGAGTTGTACGCCGGACAGACTGACTCTATTGAATTGGTATTAGATTTCAAATACCTCGAAGCGTTTGGATACCTAATTGTCCGGTTCGAAACTATTGAAACGATTGCTCCCTATATAGGATTTGCAGGGCCTATTGAGCTGGAAATCGGAACCACAGAAATCTTCACGGGCGAGAAGGCTGACCTTACCATGCCTGTTGTCGAAAGGTGCATGGGCGAAGTGGCGAAGATATTTGGGCAGGATAGGCTGCCAAATTCGCTTTCTGACAGCAAAGGCGAGATGATCTTTGTTGAATACTTTAAGGGGATAAGATAACAACTTCAGAGTGGCGGTATGTTGAAAGATAGGTAAATGAAACTTCAATTCGACTCACATCAAGACTTCCAGATCCAGGCGATTCAATCGGTCGTCGACATTTTCGAGGGGCTGCCTCTCAATACCGGCGACGACGAGTTCTCGCTCCAGCAGACGGACTCGAGCCTTGCATTTCGAAGAAACGACAAGAGGACACGTTGATGGCAATTTACGCATATCGTTGGGCAGACGGCTCCGTCAGCGTCTGCAGTGCAAGGAACAAGGAAGAGGCGGCATACCTGTTTGACGAGGTTGGGCACGTATCTCGCAAACTGATAATCAGGCTGAAGGCACAAATCCTCCTGACGACTAAGCTCGATGTGGAGGATGGATGGGTGTTCGATGGAGACTCGGCTTTCGGGGAGGATCTTGGCCTTGAGATCCCACGCAGATGCTACCCACATTACCACAAAGCATTTGGGAAAATTATAGCAGACGAAATCGACGGTAAGTCGGCTCCTGACGGGAAGCGGAAGCTAATCGCAGCGCTTCAGAAAGACTACTCAGAAGCGGCTGCGAGGATCCGTAGGACACCTCATATACCGGATGAGTTCAATCTGAATCCGGACGGATTACCGGGACAGAACAATTGACGCTAAAGGCCTGGCAAATTGGATATGAATACCAATGAAACGCGCGGTTCGCCTGCCGCCGGCACGAGCTTTTGGGGTATCGCGCCAACGGTGTTCACATTGGTGCTGTTGAATCTCTAACAGTGTATATTATGAAAGCATATTAGAGACAAGAGAAGGATTTCGCCGATGATGCCGTTCGTTCCGCCGATGTTGCCTCTGCAGAATTTCGACTGGGCCAAATTTGTGCATCTCGTCGGGACGGCGAACAGGGCAGTCGCCCGGTATGATGGACAACTGCAGAACATGCCGAACCCTGAGATACTTCTTTCCCCTCTGACAACTCAGGAGGCTGTCCTGTCGTCAAAGATCGAAGGAACGCAGGCTTCACTGAACGATGTCCTGCAGTACGAAGCGAATCCGTCTCCGACAAGGCCGCGGGTGAACGATATCATCGAGACCATAAACTACAGGCGTGCTTTGACCGGAGCGGTGAAGCAGATGAAGACGCTGCCCCTCTCCCTGCGAGTTGTTCGAGACGCCCATGTAACGCTGATGCAAGGTGCGAGAGGGATGCAGGGTGCCCCGGGCGAATTCCGGAAGATCCAAAACTGGATCGGAAAACCTGGCTCAACGATCGAAACGGCGACTTACGTTCCCCCTCCTCCGAATGAAGTGATGAACCTTCTGGACAACCTCGAGAAATATATCCATTACGAAGAGAAGGATGTCCTGGTACAGTTGGCGGTGATACATTCGCAATTCGAAATGATCCATCCTTTCCTGGATGGGAACGGCCGCATCGGGAGGATTCTCATCCCGCTCTTTCTCTATCATAAAGGGGTGCTGAATCGACCCATGTTTTATATCAGCGCCTTCTTTGAATCTCACAGAGATCTCTACTACGACAAGCTGCTCAGTGTATCGAGGGACGGCGCATGGGAGGATTGGATCGAGTTTTTCCTGCACGCAGTCATAGAACAGGCCACAACAAATTCAGAAAAGGCAAAGTCCGTAACCCAGCTCTATGAAAAACTCAAAACAAGGATTGAAGAACTAACGCATTCTCAGTACGCGATGAGGGTGCTGGATTCTATCTTCAATAGGCCGGTTTTTCGTATCGGGGATTTCGTAACTGCGACGAAAATTCCCAGAAACAGTGCGCCCGGAATTCTATCCAAGCTCGTGAAGGGGAAAGTTCTCAACCAGATTGTGAGCAAAGGCCGGGCAGGCAACATTTACGTCCTGTCGAGTTTGATCAGAATTGTCCGCTAACTGCTTGAATATTGACAACATATAGAGCTTGAGCAGTCCGTCATAATGTATCGCGAAAGTTGATTCCGTGATATATTTACGGTGTAATACATTTTCTGTAATACATTATCAATACGGTGCATTACAATGCGTCTATCGACTCACATTCTGTTTCTCATGAGCCGCAAATTCGCTTGCGTCCCGTCTACGAGCTACAAGCCGTGCGTTCCGTGAACATATAAAATTTAGACCAGGTGGTAATGAAACTCCAATTCGACTCCCATCAGGATTTCCAGATTGAGGCGGTTCAGTCGGTCGTGGATATTTTCGAGGGCCAGCCGCTCAACACCGGCGACTACGAGTTCTCACTTCAGCAGGCAGACTCGAGCCTGGCATTCACCGAAAACGGAGTGGGCAATGCAGTGAGACTTACGGATCAGGAGATGCTCCGGAATGTCCAGGCTGTACAACGAAGAAACGGCATCGATCTCTCGAAAGAGCTCCAGGGCCGCAACTTCTCTGTCGAGATGGAGACAGGCACGGGAAAGACATACGTTTACCTGCGAACTATTTATGAGCTCAACAAGACCTACGGCTTCAAGAAGTTCATAATCGTCGTACCGAGCATCGCAATTCGAGAAGGAGTGCTGAAGAACCTCCAGATAACCCACGAGCACTTCCAGGACCTTTACGGCAGGGTACCCCTGACGTATTCTGTCTATGATTCTAAGAACGTTTCACTCCTCCGCGGTTTCGCGCTCAGCAACACGATACAGGTCCTCGTGATCAATATCGATTCTTTTGCGAAAGATGAAAATATCATCAATAAGCCGAACGACAAGCTTACCGGCAAGAGACCGATAGAATTCATACAGTACACCAACCCGATTGTCATAGTCGACGAGCCGCAGAACATGGAAACCGATCTCCGCAAGCAGGCGATTGCCAACCTCAATCCGTCGTGTACCCTTCGCTACTCCGCCACTCACAGGGACGTTTACAACCTCGTCTACAAGCTCAGTCCCGTGAAGGCCTACGACCTCGGGCTCGTAAAGCAGATCGAGGTCGATTCTGTAGTGAGCGAAGACAGCTTCAACGAGGCATTCGTCAGGCTTGAAGCAATCAAGGCGCAGAAGACAAAAATCCGCGCAAAGCTGACGTTCGACTTTGAAGGAGCCAACGGTGTCATCAGGAAGACCTCTCTCGTCGGGAATGGCGAAAATCTCTACGACCTGTCCAACAAAAGGGAGATGTACCGTGAAGGGTATGTGATCAATGAGATTGACGCCGAGCAGGGATTCATCGAGTTCTCTAACGGTACCAGATTAGAAGCAGGGGAGACGAAGGGCGGCCTGCAGGACGATATAATGAAGGTGCAGATACGAAAAACCATCGAAGAGCATTTCAGGAAAGAAGCTCTGCTCAAACCGAGAGGGATCAAAGTTCTATCGCTCCTTTTCATAGACAAAGTGAAGAACTACCGGTCGTACGAAGATGGTGCGGTGTCCAAGGGGAAGTTCGCGCGCTGGTTCGAAGAAATCTACGAAGAGTTTTCGGCGAGGCGAGAGTTTAAGGGTTTAGTACCGTACGAGGCCGACCGGGTGCATAATGGCTACTTCGCGCAGGACAAGAAGGGAGTGCTGAAGGATTCAAGGGAGGGAAGGACTTCAGAAAACGACACGCTGGCTTATGAACTGATAATGAAGGATAAAGAACGGCTCCTCGATATGAACGAGCCACTACGTTTTATATTCAGTCATTCGGCCCTCCGCGAAGGATGGGACAGCCCAAACGTTTTTCAGCTCTGTACTCTGAACGAGACAACCTCCGAACTCAAAAAGCGACAGGAAATAGGAAGGGGACTCCGCCTCGCCGTGAGTTCGGACGGCAACAGAGTCTTCGATAAGGCGGTGAACAGATTGACAGTGGTAGCGAACGAAAGCTACGAGGA
>JBJKPN010000155.1:0-8466 GCA_046706365.1 Candidatus Kryptoniota bacterium
AAATGAGCCTGATATGCATAGCCGAAGACTGGTGTCCGGATTGTGCACAGAACGTCCCCTTGCTTGCAAAGTTGATCGAGCGGCTTCCCGATGCGAGTCTGCGGATCTTTTTCAGAGACCGTAACAAGGCCTTGATGGATCGATATGTCACTGACGGTAAGAGGATAGTCCCAACGGTCGTTTTTCTGGACACATCACTAAAGGAGCTCGGCAAATGGGCTGGACCGAGTAGAGCGGCGAAGGCATGGACCAACGCGACGCTGATCAAGGGTAGGGCGATTAAGGAAATTCCCAGGAAAGAGCTGGATGATTTCGCCTCGCTGTACGATGAGAAATTCCTGAACGAATTTTATCTTGAGACCCTACAGGAATTGAAATCGGCTCTGAGTTGACAAACAAAGATCGCGCGGGGTGGGCGGCGGGATCTGTTATCTCACTTCCTTCCGCCCGACTCGCGGTGCTTGCACAAAGTCACGGAGATGGAATCGGAGGGACCGGTAAGTCGTCTCTTCTCAGACACCGGCAACAATTTTTTGGTCAGACGTAGTACACGATCGCGTCATAGGAGTTACTCAATGAAGAAAATTGTCGTCACGTACGGTGCTGGCAGGGAAGAAAGGGAAATGTATGTGCGCTCTTTCCCGACCTTCGAGCCCGTATTTCTTGCGGACCGTGAAAATGGAACCACTCGTGAATCGATCCTCGAGGAGGCCGAAGTCCTGATCTCCTGGAATCCGACCAGGGAACTGGGGTCTGTTGACTCTGTTTCGCTCAGGAACCTGAAATTCATTCAACTCCTTTCGGCAGGATACGACCACCTGAATTTCGGAATGTTTCCGCAAAGTGCCACGATAGCAGCGAACCAGGGGGCTTACGCGCTTCCGATGGCCGAACACACACTGGCTATGATCCTGTCGGCGGCGAAGAGGTTGAGAGAATATCATGAAAAGCTGGCCCTCGGTCGGTTCAACCAGACGGAGAGTTTCACTAAGAAGGTCACCGGCTCCACGCTGGGCATCATAGGTTTCGGCTCCATCGGCAAGGAGACCGCGCGCCTGACGCGTCCGTTCAACGTCAGGGTTCTGGCAATCAACTCGAGCGGACGCACGAACGAGGAAGTGGAATTCTGTGGTACTCTCGGAGACCTCGACCACGTCCTGTCGCGTTCTGATTTTGTGGTAGTCTCCATCCCGCTTGCAGAAGAGACGGAAGGATTAATCGGGAAGCGGGAGCTGGAGATTATGAAAGAAGATGCCATCCTGGTGAACGTTGCCCGCGGTCCGATCATAAAGGAAAAGGATCTTTACGATCACCTGAAAACTCACCCCAACTTCTTTGCAGGGATAGATGCATGGTGGGTTGAACCTTTTAAATACGGGAAGTTCGAGATTACTGAGCCGTTTTTCGACCTGCCCAACCTATTGGGGTCGCCTCACAACTCCGCGCTCGTAGATGGAATAATGCTGGAAGGAGCAAAACGCGCGGCCGAGAATACGCTGAAGTTCCTGAATGGGGAGCGATTCTCGGGAATCGTCCGGAGAAGCTGACCCCTCAGAAGATGCCCCTGTAAAAATTCACAATTGAGAGAATCCGATGTTCTTGAAGGGCCCGGGTCCTCCAGAATCGACAGCTCGCAGAACAAAATCGGCTTTCTTTTTGTTGTAATTTCATCACCCGACACATCCGATTTTGCATTTGATGTTGACGTTTTCAGCGAGATAGTTGTCTCCGATACGACCCGCGGACCATCGCTAACATTGGCAGACCGTCGGAAAGAAAAAGTAAAATGAAATCTGAAGAAACTCCAAGAGAGGAAATATGCCGAACCTGAAGGAACTTCCCATCGGTGAAAACGCACCTGAGGAAGTTAACGTAATTATTGAGATACCCAGAGGAACACACACAAAAATAGAATATGACGCGAAGCTTGAAGTGTTCAGACTCGATCGCGTCCTGTATTCCGCCGTCCACTATCCGACGGCGTACGGCTTTATACCACGCACCCTGTGGGAAGACGGCGATCCGCTCGACGTACTTGTTCTCAATGAAGAGCCGTTACAAACCGGTCTCCTTCTCAGGGCGAGACCCGTCGGCGTGCTGATCATGACCGATGAGAAGGGTTCCGACAGCAAGATCCTCGCTGTGCCTTCTCTGGATCCGCGTTACAACGACGTTAAGGAGATTTCCGACGTCCCGAAACACTTCCTGCGCGAGGCAGAACACTTCTTCGAGACCTACAAGGAACTCGAGGGCAAGCTCGTGAAGAGTTTCGGGTGGGAACACAGTCAGTCTGCCAAAGAGGCGATCATGAAATCGGCCAGGGTCTACGACTCCGCGCATGACTGAAGACGAACATCGGCCATTTGCCTGGTCAACGGTCTCGCTCGACACATTCGCCGCCCCGCAGCACGCAGGCATGCGGTGATGGGGGGCAGGGCGAATCCGGCCGTCTGTATCGCTTCAGGATCGCCCGTAGGTACTCCTGTGTTCCTCGTTTTCCGATTTTCTGGTAAGCTCCACTTTTAGTTACCCAGATTATGAGGCAACGACTTCCTTACGACCCCGCCAAAGTTACCTTTTTTATGAGTCAACGCGGTCAATGCTGCGCCTTGTATAAATGTGTTGACAATCTTACTGCCGGATTGTAGATTCGCATGTCAGGCAATTGGTTCAGTAACCTTCAATTCAAAGTGAAACCATTATACGGCGGATGCGGTCCTTCCTTCGGATCGAACAATCGGCCGGGGCTCGCGGCTCTCACAGTCTGAGCTCGCAGCAGTCGACAGAGTTGGTCGTTCCTTCGCGCCTGAGTCTCTGCCGGTTACATCGGCGCGTGACCGTAGATTGAAAGGGAGGTTGGTATGTTCGACTTGACTCACGTTCACCCCATGATAGTCCACTTTCCCATAGCACTTCTTATACTCGGCTTTTTCTCCGAGATAGCCGGGCTGATATTCAAAAAGAAGTTCTTTACCGATGCGGCGCTCCTTCTCCTCGTCACGGGTGCCGCCGGCGCCGTTGCGGCATTCCTTACCGGGAGCAATGCAGCCGACGGCCTGACCGAAGCCGGGTCCCTCAAAAGGGCCGTTGAAACTCACGAGGGAGCAGCCGAATTGGCCATGTGGCTGAGTCTTGCCGCCGCTTTGTTCCGCTCGGTTGCTGCATTCGCGAAGAAGCATCTCAACATACTGCGCCCCATTGCGATCCTTCTGTTCCTGGTGGCAGTCGTGGCGGTTGCCAGGGCGGGATACTACGGTGGAGAACTCGTTTTCAAGCATGCTGCCGGAGTGACTTTTCAGATCGGTGACTGAACTGTCAATTTTGTTCGAATGGTTCAATTGAAATCGTATTCGGTAGCCTGCCAGGCTGTCGGATTCGGTCTCTGAAATCAAATATCGGATTTGCTTCAGCAAAGCGGGTTTGTTTTTACCCGACAATTGATCGTTAGACACTTTCAAACAAATTGTGAGAGGATTCAATGAAAAAGAAACTGTCGGTAGTTTTAGTAGTTGTCCTCACAGGTCTTGCGGCGTCGGCCTGGTCTCCCTCCAGCGCCGATAAGCAGAAGGTCGTGGATGACCTCAAAGCCGCATTTACCGGAGAGACGACAGCAAGCGCCAAATATGCCGCCTTTGCGGAGAAGGCCAAAGATGAAGGGTTGATGGAGATCGCACTACTTTTCAGAGCGGCATCGAAGGCAGAAAGTATACACGCTGGCAATCACAAGGCTGCCCTGGAACAGCTTGGCGAGGACGCGCCCAAGGTGGTCCCGAACTTCGAAGTGAAATCTACTAAGGACAATCTGAAGGAAGCTATTAAGGGAGAGACCTACGAGTCGACCACGATGTATCCGGGATTCATTCAGGACGGGAATGAGGCCGGAGTGACAATTGCGCTGATCACTTTCAATTACGCGTATAAAACCGAGTTGAAACACAAGGCCCTTTACGAGCATGCGTTACAGGTTCTTGAGACAGGCGAGACAAATCAGCTTGCCACCATGTACCAGGTTTGCACGACATGCGGCAATACGTATGCCGACAGAGGACCTGCCCGCTGCGGAATTTGCATGACCAGCAACGAAAAGTTCATAACGGTCGAATAATACCGACATCAGTGTCCCGATGGTGGGGCGGCAGCGTTCTGTCGCCCTGCCATAATTTTTTTGCAGGGATTCGTCGGGCTTGTACTGATACGGATATCGACTTGAGATTCGCGTGCGCGGATACGAGATGAAGTAGAGCTCTTTCCGCCGGCCACGCGTCGAATGTCACGTCACTCCGCACCAAATCGAGGAGTAAAAAGATGCCCTCAGGATTCGAGCTACGCCCGTTTGGAAACACAGGTATGAAAGTCACGACTCTCGGCATGTCGGCGACGTACATGCCTGGGAAGAAAGCGATTTACACGGCGTACGATCGCGGGATCAATCTCTTCTTTGCTTTCGGGATTGATATCCAGATGAAACACGCGCTCAGGGAAATCATGCGTTCGAACCGCAACAAAGTCGTTCTCGTCACGGGAGCGTACAACTACATCTGGCGTTCGCAGAATGTGAGAAAGGGACTGGAGAAGAGGCTGCGTCAGTTCGGGACCGACTACGTAGACGTTTTCCTTTTTCTCGGGGTAATGAAACCGGAGCAGCTCACGCCCGTGGTTGTTGAGGATTTGCTCAGACTGAGAGAAGAGGGCAAGGTCGGGGCGATCGGGGTATCATGTCATGACAGGAAATTCCTCGGCCAGCTGGCCGCCGCCGGGGATTTGAATGCACTGATGCTTCGGTACAACGCAGCGCATCGCGGGGCCGACAAGGATATCTTCCCGCATCTCGCTGCCCATAACCCGGGCGTTATCAGTTACACTGCGACTCGCTGGACATATCTCCTCCGACGCCCCAAAACGCTACCGAAGGGATCGCGGGTGCCCACCGCAGGGGAATGCTACAGGTTCGTGCTTTCGAATCCTCATGTTCATACGGTCCTTACTGCGCCCCGTAACGAGAGGCAGCTGATTGAGAACATCGAGGCGGTGGGCAAAGGTCCGCTTGATGAAAGTGATATGGAGTTTATGCGGAATTTCGGCGACGCAGTGCACAGCCAGAAAAAGTGGTTCATGTAGCGGACTCAATTCGCTTAACGCAAAATTAACGTTAACACAATATTCGTTTCTTTGTAACGCTCACCTGAGCTTCTGATATTTACTGGATCAAAGAAATGAACGATGAGATTCGCTAAATATCTTCTTTACCTTTCGCCAGTTATCGCCTTCGTCATCGCCATTTCCATTCGCCAGGCAAATGAAGGCAGCCTCGGCTCTTATTCCAACCCGATAAAATTCTATTTCACACCTTCGGTCGACGCGAACACGATATCCAACAACGCGAAGGTACTGACCGATTACCTGCACAAGGAGACCGGCTACTATTTCACTACGGCGGTACCCGCCAGCTATATCGCCGTTGTAGAAGCCTTCGGCACGGATAAGGTGGATGTCGCGGCGATCAACACTTTCTCCTATCTGATGGCGCACGCCAAATATGGCGCGGAAGCGAGACTGAGGGTTGTCAGGCAGGGTCAGACTTCTTACTGCGGCGAGATAATCGCCCGCGCAGGATCAGGCATAGACAATCTCAAGGATCTGAACGGGAAAAGCTTTGCGTATGTCGATCCGTCATCCACATCGGGCTACATACTTCCGAAAGATCTGTTCGACAGTCTTGGGATAAAGCTCGGCTCGACCGTCTTTGCGATGACACATCCCAATGTTGTGACGATGGTTTACCAGCGACGAGCAGACGCAGGCGCTTGCTATTACGCCCCTCCCGATCCCGGGACCGGCGCCATAATGGATGCCCGCGCGCGAGTCCTCAGCCAGTTCCCAGATGTTGCCGATAAGATCAAAATCATCGGCTTCACTCAGTACATACCTAACGATCCCATCGTGTTCCGAAAAGGGCTGAATCGCAACATGAAGGAAGCGATTACCGAGGCGTTGCTGAAGTTCGTGAAGACCCCCGCGGGCAAAAAGGCGTGGGAAGATATTTATGACGTCACGGGCTTGGTACGCACAACCGACAGCGACTACAACGGCATAAGAGCGCTGCTTGCGAAACAGCACATAGATTTCGAAAAACTGGTGAAATGAGACATGCTTCTTAAGGTTAGCGATCTCCACAAGACCTACAAATCCGGCACTCAAGCCCTCAAGGGCGTGACGTTTGAAGTTGAAGAGGGTGAGTTCCTCGTCGTGATCGGGCTGAGCGGTTCAGGGAAATCGACATTACTGAGGTGTATCAATCGGCTTATCGAACCGACTTCCGGTACGGTTTCCTTCCTCGACAGAGATATCACACATCTGAAGGGCGAAGAGCTTCGCCGGGTGAAGAGACAAATCGGCATGGTATTTCAGCAATTCAATCTTATAAAGAGAAGATCGGTATTGTCTAATGTGATTAACGGCAGACTCGGATCTCTGGGGACTTTCGAATCGATCTTCCAGACCTACTCCGACGGAACTCTGGAAGACGCATACAAATGTCTTGAGAGAGTCGGCATACGCAATCACGCAAATGTCAGGGCCGATTCCCTCAGCGGCGGCCAGCAGCAAAGAGTCGCAATAGCGAGGAGCCTGATGCAGAACCCGAAGCTGCTCCTGGCGGACGAACCGGTCGCATCTCTTGACCCGGCGACATCGAATTCCGTTATGCAGTATTTCGAGAAGATCAACAGGGAACTCGGCACGACGGTGATCTGCAGTCTCCATTTCCTCAGCCTGGTCAGGAGATATGCCACGCGGGTAATTGCTCTGAAGGCCGGCGAGATCGTATACGAAGGAGCTCCGTCTGAAATAGACGATACGTGGTTCAAACGCATTTACGGCGAGGAAGCCGAGGAGGTGGAGATAGCATGAGCGAGATTACAACCTCCGCAGGGAAGCCTTCAGACGTCCTCGTCTCGAACGAAAAGATTGAACGACGGATCAAATATGTTAAGGCAACGCTGCTGGATATGTTCTTGGTCTTCTACAGCATCCTGGTAGTTCAACGTGCCATATACGAGAGATTCATTCTCGATTTGAAAGACATCCCGTTTTCATGGACAGAAACCGGCGCGCTCTTCGTGCTTAGCTGTGTAATAGGAGCCTGGTGGACCTACTCACGGACTTCGCTTTCATGCAGGCTCTTCGGGATTGCAAAACAGAGCGCGGTCACCAAATGGACTGTCGAAATATACGGCTGGTTTCTTTTCGACATAACGTTTATTGCCGGCTGGATTACGACAAAGATTTCCATAATCGGACTCTTCAGCGGAGAAGGAGTGGAGGGTGCTGCCCGACTCTTCGGCGCAATATTCACGCCGCAGTTCGGCATATTCAATGACGCTCTCTTTGCAATGATCGAAACGATATACATCGCGCTCATCGCGACGCTCCTCTCGATACCACCTGCGCTGATTCTGAGCTTCTTCACGGCCAGAAACCTGATGAAGGAAAACAAGTTCACTTACGCGATATATTATGTTCTCCGGATCATTTTGAACTTCGTCAGGTCCATCGAAGCCTTGATATGGGCAATCATCTTTTCGGTTTGGGTCGGCATCGGACCCTTCGCGGGCATGCTCGCACTCCTCGTTCACACTATTGCATCCAATGCCCGACTTTACTCCGAAGCCATAGAAAGCATAGACCAGGGACCGGTCGAAGCTATATCGGCAACGGGCGCCAACAAGATTCAAATGGTGTGGCACGCTGTCGTTCCGCAGATTGTACTGCCGTTTCTTTCTTACACGATCTACTGGTGGGACATCAATGTGAGGATGGCGACTATCATCGGCCTTGTCGGAGGCGGCGGAATAGGCAACCTGCTGATGCAATACCAGGGCCTGGCAAAGTGGCGGGAAGTCGGGCTCATTGTAATAATGATAGCATTTGTGGTTTGGGTCATGGACTATATGAGCGCCAGGATACGAGAGGCGATTTACTGATTCTGCTGGCTGCGACTCATTCTTTCCGCATTTGCATTTCCTTCCAATCCTGAATAAATTCGTTCGATCGTCAGGGAATCCTTTCAGACAGCACTTTCTTCGCAATACAACGGTGTTCAGAAGCTCCAGTGAATTGATGGGTGCGGCTCTGCGGTGTTGCCGTTGCCTTCTCATTCGATGCGCCCGGTAAAGAGCCCCAACGTGCCGTCAGGTGGTTGCCGGCACAAGGATACGGAAGAAAGGCAGGATCGACTTATTTCCTGCAGGAGGTGGAAATGACTGAATGGAACCTCACACTCTCAGTGCTCCCGGAAACATTTGCCATATGCAGGCTGGACAGGAAGATGCCGATACCTGAGTGGGCCCTGCGGGAATCGCAATTCGGCTCCATAACTGTTTCCCGGGATGAGTTATCGATAGTGTGTGAAGAGTCTGTCGTCCCTTCGGACATCAGAACTTCAAAAGGCTGGAAAGCATTCAAAGT
>JBJKPN010000156.1:0-8604 GCA_046706365.1 Candidatus Kryptoniota bacterium
GTCGAGGCTCCTGCCGGTTTGGCGGGAATACAAATTCCGCCACGGCACCACGATGGAGTAATCCAATTCCATCACGCGCGTGAAGTTCCTACAGAGAGAGCCCGAAGAAGGAGGCCGGCATCCAAGCAAGACCGGCAGCCGCCTGATCTACTTTGAAGTGGAGCCGTTCCTTGAAGGGGGCTTGAGTCCCGACGACTTCAGGAGTTCCTTCAGCAGCTCCTTCTCCTTACTGCTAAGCTTCGTTGGAGTATAGATGTTGATGGCCACCAGCTGGTCGCCTTTGCCATATCCGTTGAGATGAGGAAGGCCTTTGTCCCTCATTCTCAGAATCTTTCCGGATTGAATGCCAGGTTCGATCTTAAGCTTAGCTCTGCCGGTCAGGGTGGGCACTTCGATCTCGCTTCCGAGTGCCGCTTCCGGGAAGCTCAGTTCGAGCTCGTATATTATGTCATCGCCGTCGCGTTTGAAGTGGGGATGTCTGGACTCCTCGATGACGACAATCAAATCGCCGCTGGGTCCGCCTTGTCGCCCGGCATTGCCTTCTCCGCGGAGAGTCAGGTAATTGCCTTCGCCGACTCCTGCCGGGATTTTCACCTTGATGGTGGACTCGCCGTTCACGCGTCCCGCGCCGCCGCAGGTCTGGCAGGGATCCTTGATGATCTTTCCGGTTCCGCCGCACGTCGTGCACTGCACGATGTTCACGAACTGTCCGAACATGGTCCTCGTCGCGCGCCTGAGTTCGCCTGTTCCGCCGCACGTCGGACAGCTTGAGGAACCTGATCCTGACTTGGCTCCGCTTCCTCCGCAGGTCTGGCATTTTTCCTGGCGCTTGATCTTGATTTTCTTTTCGACTCCCGATCCGATTTCTTCGAGCGTCAGCTTGACAGAAATCTTCAAGTCGCTGCCGCGCTCGCCTGCACTCGCGCCTCCTCTCGACCTCGTCCTGGCTGAGCCGCCGAAAAAATCATCGAAGATTGAGCCGCCGAAGCCGCCGCCGAAGATATCGTTGAACACGCTGAAGATGTCGTTCGGGTTTGTGTTCGCCCAGTCGTGGAAATCGGCTCCCTGACGCACACCCTCATGGCCGAAACGGTCGTAACGCGAGCGCTTGTCCTGATCGCTCAGCACTTCATAGGCCTCGGTGGCCTCTTTGAACTTCTCTTCGGCATCTTTGTTGCCGGGGTTTCTATCCGGATGATACTGCATCGCGAGCTTCCGGTAGGACTTCTTTATGTCTTCGACCGACGCCGTCTTCTGTACACCCAATATTTCGTAGTAATCTCTCTTAGGCATTTAAATCCTTGTGCTTGTTCAGTTTTCGGGATCGGTGTGAGGAGGGCGGTCTTCGCTCGACTCGGTCTGCTGTTCCGCCGCGACTATGACCTTCGCGTGCTTGATCACCTTACCGTGCAGGGTGTATCCTCTTTCTACCTCCTGCACGATTGTGTGAGGAGGCACGTCGGGGCTCTGCATCTGCATGAGCACGTCGTGATAGGCCACGTCGAACTCCTTCCCGAGCGACTCGATCGGTTTAACTCCCTTTTCCTCGAAGACCTTCTGCAGCTTCTGGTAAATCATCTCGACGCCTTTGTAGAATGCATCGAAATCGGTGTTCTTCTTTCCGTTTTCCATTGCTCGCTCGAAGTCGTCCAGGATAGGGAGCAGGTCCTTTATGATCTTCTCGTGGGAATATTTCACGAACTCAGCCTTCTCGGCTTCGGTCCTCTTCCTGAAATTCTCGAACTCAGCGGCCAGGCGAAGAAGCTGGTCACGGTAGCTGTTCATCTGGGTATTTGCCTCTTCCAGATGAGATTGAAGTTTCTCTATATCGCTTTCTATGCGTCCGGCCTCAGCTTCATCCGAATTGCCGGCCTGTTCCGATACCTCTTCGGGTTGTTCCTTCTTATCGTTCATTCCTAATGGACTTTCCTCGTTCTTTTTTGTGCGTTCAGTCTCTTTATCCGACATGTCGCCCGCTATGAAGTTAGTTTGTTCGAAATAACCTTTGCCACGAAGTCGACCAGCGGAATAAGCCTCGAGTACTGCATCCGCCTGGGGCCCACCACGCCGACCGTTCCGGTGACTCCTCCGACTTCGTACCTTGCAGTGATCAGACTGTAATCTTTCAGTTTGGCCTCCTGGTTTTCCGCGCCGATCTTGACCGTTATCGGTTCTCCGCGCTCACCCTTCTCAAGGATATGAAGTATAACGCTTTCATCACCGAGAATCTCGAGGATACCTTTAAGATTCTCCGGAAGTTCAAACTCCGGATGAGTCAGAAGTTCCTGCGGCATGCCTATGTGAACCTTGTCTGTTTCAGGCATGGGGGCGAATATTCTATCGCTCATGCTGGTGAACCGGCCGATCACGTCTTCGTCGGCATAGTCGCCGACCCTGTCCAGTATCGTTCCCCGAATCTCGGAGAGTCTCAGCCCCGCCAATCTTTCATTCAGCAATGAGTTGATCTTCACAAGCTTGCCCGGTTCGACTTCGCCTTCAACTTCCAGGACTATGGTTTTAATCAGACCCGTTTCAAGCGAGATCACGACGAGTATCTTGGTGGTGTTGAGCGACACGAGTTCTATCTTTGTCAGCACCGCGTCTCCCAGATACGGGGCAGAAACGAGACTCAATTGCTTCGACACCTTTCCGAGGAGCCTCGATGCTTCGCTCAGGAGTTCTCCCGCATCCAACGATCCTGCCAGTCCTTCCCGTATCCTCGCTATGTCTTCCTCGTGGAGACTGTCCATCGATATCAGCGAGTCGAGATAAAATCTGTATCCTTTGTCGGTAGGCACTCTTCCTGCCGATGTGTGCGGATGATTGAGGAAGCCGAAGTCCTCAAGCTGGGCCATGACATGCCTTATCGTTGCCGGGCTAAGTCCGGCGCCGTGCTTCGAGGATATGAACTTCGAAGCGACTGGAGTGGCCGTGAGAATGAAGTTGTGGATGACTTCCCGCAGAACTTCTTTTTCTCTCTGTGTCAGTTCTCTCATTTTGATTCGTCTGGATGCTTTAAATCGCTTTAAAATTAGTGATTTTACGCTTTTCAATCAAGGAGTTCCGGCCGCCCGGCCTGTTTCTCAAAGGTGTGTCCGGCGCCTGATGATCGGACGGCGGACACGAATCGCCAATATGATGCGTCTGTATGTCACCCGATCCAGGATTACGACCGGTCCGGCAAAAGGGAACCGAGACGACACAGTAACCTGGACCCAGCTGCCCATCTGTCGCGGATTAAGATGGACACGCGAAGATCGACGCGTGTCGAGTCCGGAAGAATTCAGACGGCTCCCGGAACCTGTAGCCTCGGGAACAATTCGGAAAATTCTCACAAATATGCGATTGACGGTATTGTTCAAATGTAAAATTCCGAATAATATGATTGAGAAAATTAGACAACTGACTCAGTACCAGGCTCCCGGCACTGGCCGGAGGCCTTACGAATTTCCAAGGAGTAGAACTTGAAGTACTTGATCGCGTCAGACGGCAAGACGATTGATGATGACGTCTGCAGGAACTTTCTGGAGGCCAGGTTTTACATATTGTATGATATGGACGATGAAAGCACAGAAGTGATTACCAATAACGGAGAGATTGACACGGTAAAACTCATGCAAAAGGCGGCGGAGTCCGGAGTACGGATGCTGATTTGCGGCAACATAGACAGCCGCTCGTTCTCCGCGGCGGAACAATACGAGATTAAGGCGGGGGTCTCGCCGCTCATAAGCGGGCGGAAAGCGGTGGAACTGGCGGCAAAGAAACAACTGGCGATAGCCAAATCGCCGACTCTGCGGAGACAGGCACTGCACTCCTGAAACACCGCCGACAGGACGGCTCCCGGCATACGATAATCGGGACTCTTGAAAGTCCCGATTTCCCGAATTATTATCATCCGAATGGCTTCCCAAAATCCTTCGTCGGTCAATCTGAAATTCGGACTTCTCGTAATCGCGATACTCATCGCCGCGGGGACACTCTTCTACACGCAATCGATTGTGCACGAATTGATTACGAGGGAGAAGAGGACAGCTCACCTCTACGCCGAATCGCTCCAGTATCTGGCAAGCGACGAGTCCACCTCCCAGGATTACAGCTTTATTTTTGACGACGTACTTGGTTCGATAGATTTTCCGATGATACTTACCGACAGCCATAACGAACCGTTGCTTCCGTACACCAGAAGCATACGAAACGTTGATTTGGACACCACATTGAGCCTGCAGAAACAGCACGACTACCTTGTCCACCTTGTCCGCAAGATGGACGAGCAAAACCGTCCCATCAGAGTCGCGCTCGGAAATGTCGTACTCAACTACGTTCATTACGGCGAGTCGGACATGGTAACACAGCTGCGCTACGTGCCCTTTGTGGAATTCGGTATAGCCGCCCTTTTCATCCTCATCAGCTACATCGCGTTCAGTTACCTCAAGAGAAGCGAACAGTCGAACATCTGGGTCGGCATGGCAAGGGAAACCGCCCACCAGCTCGGGACCCCGCTTTCCAGCCTCATGGGATGGATGGAGATTTTGAAATCCGACATGGAGCCCGAGAGGAAGGTTGAGATAATCGGCGACATGGAACAGGACATCGGCCGGCTCAACAAGGTCGCCATGAGGTTTTCCAAAATAGGCTCTCTGCCGGAGCTGCGCAACATGCGGGTGAGCGACGTCGTCGGGAATGTCTTCGCATATTTCGGAAAACGCATCCCGCAAACAGGGAAGAGAGTGGACCTTTCGCTGACCGGAGATGCCACACTCTGTGCCAGGTTCAATTCCGAGCTCTTCGAATGGGTTCTTGAAAACCTTATAAAGAACGCGCTGGACGCCATGGAGGATAAGGAAGGGAAGATCACCGTGAACATATCCAGAGAAGACGAGTTCGTGGCGATCGACGTGAGCGATACCGGCAAAGGAATCGATATGAGATTCAGGCGGGACATTTTCAGGCCCGGCTATTCCACCAAGAAGAGGGGATGGGGACTTGGCCTGAGCCTGGCGCGACGCATAGTCGAATCGTACCATGACGGACAAATCTTCCTCAAGGACAGTAAGGCAGGCAGGGGATCAACTTTCAGGATAAGACTCAAACTCGTGAAATGTGATTCATAGAAGCCTGCGGCGTTCTGTCGCAGCCGGCCCTCTTACGGAGCTTGCCCGGTTCATCCCCTTCGGCTTCATACCCAGCCTCTTAGTCCGCTTTCCACCGCGCCAGAAAATATCCCTTCTTCTCCAGCCCGCGGAAATTTATACCACCACTCTCCTGTTATCCTATCCGATGAGGCTTACGGCAGAATAGGGCACCCTATTTCTGTTGACCTCTCACCGGCGGCCCGGATTGCCAATACATTTGTTGAGGAATTTAACACCACTGATTCCTTTCATTGCGAAAGGATATGCGTGTCAATACCATGTTTGCAAATTTGATTTAAAGGGCCCATTTCTGTTATATTTTTTAGCAGTTACAGTGAATTCAATCGAAAATACCTTGGAAAGTGGTTCCAAAGTACCAAAATATTTTAAGAATCCGTTTTCAATAGGAGCGCGTCGGGATACGTCGTGCACTCCCAAAAGTCTCAGGAGAAAAAATGGCTGAACTAAAGAAGTATGATCTTGTGGTTCTCGGCGGCGGCCCGGGTGGCTATGTGGCCGCGATCAGAGCTGCACAACTTGGAATGAAGGTCGGTTGCGTGGAGCGCGACAAGCTCGGCGGCATCTGTTTGAACTGGGGTTGCATCCCGTCGAAGGCGCTTCTGAAGAGCGCCGAAGTCATGTGGAACTTCAAGGAGTCCAAGGAATACGGCATCAGCTACGATAATCTCACGGTGGACTTCAAGAAGGTAATAAAGCGAAGTCGGGATGCGGCGAACAGGCTTTCCAACGGGGTCGAGTATCTCTTCAAGAAAAACAAGATCGAGAAGATCGGCGGATACGGTAAATTTCTGACTAACAACAAACTCTCAGTTCTCGACACCTACGGCAAAGAGGTAGCGCAGGTCGAGGCAAAGAACATCATAATATCCACCGGCGCGAGACCCCGCGAGCTTCCCGGCATAAAGATCGACCGTAAGAAGGTGATAACGAGCACCGAAGCGATGATACTCGAGTCGATTCCCAAGGAGATGATCATCATCGGTGCGGGCGCCATAGGGGCCGAGTTTGCCTACTTTTACAACGCCTTCGGTTCGAAGATAACCCTGATAGAAATGATGCCGAACATCCTTCCGGTGGAAGACGCCGAGGTAACGGCACAGCTTGAGAGAGAGTTCAAGAAACAGGGAATCGAGATCCTTACCGATACGAAGGTTGAATCGGCGGCGGCCCAGGGAAGCGGCGTGCAGGTGAAGATAAGCAATAAGAAGGGGAGTCAGACTCTGAAGGCCGATGTCGCCCTTGTTGCAATCGGGATACAGGGAAACTCCGACGGAATCGGCCTGGAGCAGATCGGAGTGAAGGTCGAGAAGTCATGGATAAAAGTTGACAAGACAAATTACAAGACGGACGCCCCGGGTGTATACGCGATCGGCGATGTCATCGGAGCGCCCTGGCTGGCTCACGTCGCTTCCGCCGAGGGGATAAGGTGCGTCGAGCGCATAGCCGGCGTCGAAACCGAGGTCCTGGATTACGGCAGCATCCCCGGCTGCACATACTGCCAGCCGCAGGTGGCGAGCATAGGTCTGACCGAGGCGAAAGCAAAAGAGCAGGGATATGAAACTAAGATCGGGCGATTTCCGTTCACAGCGAATGGAAAAGCCATCGCCACAAACGAGGCGGTGGGTTTCGTAAAACTCATATTTGACGCTAAATACGGCGAACTGCTCGGTGCGCACATCATCGGGCACGGCGCCACGGAATTGATTGCAGAGCTGGGCGTTGCCAAGAAGCTCGAGACCACTCCGGAGGAGATCATAAGGACAGTACACGCCCACCCGACCCTCAGCGAGTCGGTCATGGAAGCGGCAGAAGACGCCCTCGGCCATGCAATCGATATTTGAGCTAAGTTGAAGAAATCGTTACTCATCGACATAGGTACGACCGAGTATGCGTATGCCTGGGATCTTCAGAAGACACTTCTCCAAAAGAGAATCGACGGACTGATCCCCGATACGGTGCTTTTCACCGAGCATAAGCATACTTACACCATAGGCAAATCCGGTGGCGACGACCACCTACTCGCTTCGGAGGAAGAACTCCGGAAGAGAGGGGTTGAGCTTTTCAAGATCGACCGCGGCGGAGACATAACCTACCACGGGCCAGGACAGATCGTCTGTTACCCGATCATCGATCTTAATGAGCACTACCGCGATATCCACAGATACCTTCGCGACCTCGAGGAAGTGATCATCAGAACTCTGAAGCGCTATTCGATCGAGGCGTACAGAGACCCCGAGTATACCGGTGTGTGGGTTGCGGGTGAGAAGATCTGCGCCATCGGGGTCAAAGTAAGCCATTGGGTAACGATGCATGGATTCGCGTTTAACGTAAACACGGACCTTTCTTATTTCGGACGGATAATACCGTGCGGTATTTTCCACAAAGGAGTCACCTCGCTTTCACAGCTTCTTGAGCGGCCGATGGGCATGCCGCAAGTGAAGAGCGTGATAGCAGAGGAGCTTGCCGGCGTATTTCAAACAGAGATCGAGTCGGCAAGCTTTGAACAGTTCATTGAACGATATCACTTAGAGCTCTCCGGCGAGGAGTCGAAACTTCGCGCCGGCGAGAGCAGGATGGAGAATGAACATGCCTCCACATAAACATGAGGGCGCCCGGCTCCGGCCGGGTGATGAGATAAAAGCAACCGGAAACACCGGTCACAACGGGCATTCGAACAGCAGGGAAACACTTACTGTCGAATCGCTACCCGGCTCACTGACTCACGAACAGCTTGTCGATTCATATAAATTGATGCTTCTCGCGAGAAGGCTCGACGAAAAAGAGCTTGCGCTTCTCAAGCAGGGAAAGGCATTTTTTCATATCGGCGGTTCCGGACACGAGGCGATCCAGGTAGCCTGTGCCATGAACCTGAAAGCTGGCCACGACTGGGCGTATCCGTACTACCGTGGCCTCGGCTTTGCCATCGGACTGGGATTCACGCCTGAAGAGATTATGCTCGCCGAGCTTCACCGGGCCGAGGACGTAATGACGGGCGGAAGACAGATGCCCGGACATTATGGCAAGCCTTCACTCAACGTCCCGACACAGTCGAGCCCGACGGGAACGCAGTACCTGCAGGCGGTAGGAACCGCATTAGGGTGCGTCCGCGACGGAAAGGACCAGGTGGTCTACGTCTCGTCAGGCGAAGGAGCGACAAGTGAAGGCGAATTCGCCGAAGCTCTGAACTGGGCATCCAGGGAAAAACTCCCGGTCGTCTTCTGCATAGAAGACAATCACTACGCCATCAGCGTTCCGGAATGGCAGCAAACCGCGGGCGGATCTGTTTACGAGATCGTACAAGGTTACGCCAACCTCAACAGGTATAAAGTCGACGGCACCGATTTCGTCGAAAGTTATTCAGTCGCCAAAGAAGCGGTCGAGCGCGCCCGACGCGGCGAGGGGCCGAGCGTGATAGTCGCCGATGTAGTAAGGCTTCTTTCCCACTCGTCTT
>JBJKPN010000157.1:0-6842 GCA_046706365.1 Candidatus Kryptoniota bacterium
ATCGCAATCCAATATGCCGTACACTACTTCCGAGGAGTTGGTCCGGAAGGAAATGCAGGATGTGTTCATGCGTGACGTCCTCTTCAGACGAGAGGTTATGCCGCATGCAACGGTGACGAATCAGGAAATCCTCCAGGGATTCAAGCTTTCGATTTATAAGTATGTCGTCGACGCATTCTATTTCAACGACGACAAATCGACTGCGTGGAGCTTCTACTGGGCACTGCACGGGAAGGGTGCGCCTGATATCTACTCGCTGGCAAAGAGCTTGAACATCCGGCACGATACGCTGGAGATCCCTTACGGCGAATCGACGGCTAAAATCGAAGATGCGTTCTTTGGGCAGAAGGTAGGTTTCATTTCTAAACCGACCGCAACAGTGGACGGCCTTGTGGTTTTCAGGGTGCTCTCCCGGGAATTGAACCAGTATTTCATCAAGGGCTCCACTACTGCAAGGTGGGAAAGGATCAGGCAAATCCTCGTCAGCAGGAAACAGGCCGCTCTCGGAAACCAGTACATAGAAGACCTGATGAGGAACGTTACAGTCAGAGTGAACTATAAAATCTTCAGGCCGCTGGTCTACGACATCCAGAAGATCCTGGAAAGACAAAAACCGCTTTCTCAAAACCGCGGCTACCAGATCTATCCTGCCGATCTGGTTAAACTCGGTGAGATCTTTGCGAAAGACCTTAAAGAGCCATTCCTTACCTTTCCAGGCGGAGATCTGACTCTTGGCGATGTGTTCGAGAAGCTCCCGCTGGCGATGTTTTCCGCAGAGGATACGACACTTCCCGAAATTACATTTGCACTTCATTCGTCGCTGCGCTTCATATCTCAGAATCATTTCCTGGTTCAGCGCGCGCGGGAGATGGGCCTGGAGAACTCGCATGAGGTAAAGTACAATGTCGGCATGGTTGTGGACGCCTTCCGCTCTTATCGAATGGCCAATGAAGTCACGGACAGCGTCAAGGTCACTCAGCGCGAGGTCGATGATTTCTTCCGCAAACATCACGATGAGGTCCTGAATGCCGTCAGGCTGCGCGTGAAGCTGTTCGAAGCCAACAACATCAATGAGGCGATAGCTATATACACCAGGCTTCGCGATGAGAAGGGCGAAGTTCCTGCCGGCGATACGACGGCGGCGTGGGTCAATGCGTACAATCTCGGAGAAATCGGGGCGGTGCTCACACAACTGAAGCCGGGTGAGATCTACGGGCCGGTAGAGAACCGCGGTAAGTTTTATATATATCAGCTTCTGGACAAGCGAATGTCGATAAACGACGCTGCCGTGAAGAACAGTATCGAGGCTGCAAGACAGCTGCTGCTGGAAAGGGAAAAGCGTGAAGAGCTCGGCCGGTATATAGCCGGTCTCGCCAAAAAGGACGGAGTGAAAATCTTCGGGAAGAATATTACGGGAGTCGACGCCACTCCTTTCCAAATGCTCACTTACCGGTTCATCGGGTTCGGTGGGAGGATTCTTGCCGTTCCCCAGCTATACCCGCGCGCCGGATGGATCAAATACTTTCAGAAGAACGAGAGGCCGCCGCAGCCTTGAACAATGGCGATGCGCATATCCGACACCGGCGCAAGATGATGAATTTCATACTGAGAACTCAAGAATGAGAGATTAATGAAAAAACCCCGGCTGAGTTTCTGGCAGATTTGGAACATGAGTTTCGGATTCCTCGGAATCCAGTTCGGCTTTGCGCTGCAAAACGCAAACGTAAGCAGAATCTTCGAAACGCTCGGTGCGAAGATCGAGACTATTCCCTTTCTTTGGATCGCGGCTCCCGTTACCGGGCTGGTTGTGCAGCCGATAATAGGTCACATGAGCGATAAAACCTGGGGCCGGCTCGGAAGGCGGCGTCCATACTTTCTGTCCGGTGCCATACTCGCTTCACTTGCATTATTTATCATGCCCAATTCTCCGGTTCTGTGGATGGCCGCAGGCATGCTCTGGATAATGGATACCTCCATCAATATTTCGATGGAGCCGTTCCGCGCTTTCGTCGGTGACATGCTTCCATCTGATCAAAGGACGATCGGATTCGCGATGCAGAGCTTCTTTATCGGCGTCGGCGCGGTTGTCGCCTCGGCGCTCCCCTATATCATGGCGAACTGGTTCCACGTCAGCAATACTGCGCCCGAGGGAATGATCCCGGAGTCGGTCAAGTTGTCCTTCTACATCGGCGGAGCCGTTTTCTTCCTCGCTGTTGTGTGGACGGTCTTCAGATCGAAAGAGTATCCCCCCGATGAGTTGATGAAGTACAGCGAACATGACGGGAAGGACGGGCCGGACGCTGAAGCGGAGTTGACTCCTGTAAAAGGTTCGAAATTCACCAGAAACGGCATAATTTGGATGGCAATCGGGATAGCTCTATATCTCATCTTCGATCTGTTCATCTATATGGACTATGGGTTGGGGGTTTTCTTCGGGGGTATAGCCGCATTTGGGCTTCTTCAGATTATCGCCGGTTTTCTGACAGATAGGAAGAAGACGAAGGGCGGTCTTGTTGTCGTAATGAACGATCTGTTCAATATGCCGAAGACAATGGTCCAGCTGGCATACGTACAGTTCTTCTCATGGTTTGCACTCTTCGCGATGTGGATTTACACTACTCCAGGTGTCGCACATCATATCTACGGAGCGACCGATACTGCTTCCGCACTTTACAACAATGCGGCCAACTGGGTTGGCGTCCTTATGGCGGTATATAACGGCTTCGCCGCCATAATGGCATTCCTCCTTGTGTGGATCGCCAGGAAGACAAACAGAAAGACGGTGCATGCGATTAGTCTCGTGTGTGGAGGCATCGGGCTCGCATCCTTCTATGTCATCAAGAATCCGGAAATGCTGTTGATTTCCGAGCTTGGAATCGGACTCGCATGGGCGTCGATTCTTGCAATGCCCTACGCAATCCTGACCGGCTCTCTTCCCGCCCACAAGATGGGTGTGTACATGGGTATTTTCAACTTCTTCATAGTTATTCCTCAAATCACTGCAGCGGCGATTCTCGGTTTCTTTGTGAAACACCTTTTTGCCGATCAGGCAATCTATGCCCTTCTGCTCGGAGGCGTCTCGTTGATCGTCGCGGCCCTTCTCGTGATCCGGGTGGACGATGTCGATGAAACAGTCCCCGTGTATTCTCCCGGACCTGGCTCCGAAGAGGCAATCGTTGATAACGCATCAGGGGCCTCCGCGGCTCTTGAAGGCAAGAACTAATTTAAGGATCTCCCGATGAAATGGTTGTCGATAGCATTTATCTGTACATTCCTGTTTGTTCAGGCAAAAGCGGCCTCTGCATTTACACAAGGCGGCCAGTCCGGACCGCAGACCGGCAATGTCTCGCATCTCCATGCCCGGTCGAGTCCGGAATGGGTAAAAGACGCAGTCATCTATGAGGTTTACCCGCGTTCGTTCTCCCGAAATGAGAGTTTTCAATCCATAATCGATAAGCTCCCCGAAATAAAGAAACTCGGCGTTACCGTTATATGGATAATGCCGATTCACCCGATCGGTAAGCTACACAGGAAAGGGCCGCTCGGCAGTCCTTATTCAATTGAGAATTATTACGCGGTCAACCCCGAATACGGTACGCTTGACGACTTCCAGAAACTCGTGAAGGCTGTCCATGCCGACGGGATGCACATCATAATGGATGCTGTTCTCAACCATACGGCTTGGGATAACCCTCTCATCTACGAGCACCCGAACTGGTATAAGCACGACAGCACAGGCAAGATTATTCCGCCGAATCCTGACTGGACTGACGTTGCTCAGCTCAACTATTCGAACGAGAACTTGCGCCGCTACATGATAAACATGTTGAAATTCTGGGTGAAGGATGTGGGAGTCGACGGTTTCCGCTGCGACGCTGCAGCGCTGGTACCGCTGAGTTTCTGGGATAAAGCGCGCGCGGCGCTGGACAGCATAAAGCCCGTCATGATGCTGGCGGAGGCAGCCAACCCAGAGTTCGAGCTCAAGGCTTTCGACCTAACATACTCCTGGAATATCTACAACGTCCTGGGAAGAATCTTCAAGGGACAGACACACGCCATCGCGATCGACAGTACCCTCAGGGTAGAGAAGGATACATACCCCATAGGGGCGCTCCGACTCCGGTTCAATACAAATCACGACGAAAATGCTTACGACGCACCTTCCATACAGCGTTACGGCCCGGGGGGCGACAGTCTGACCGTGGCACTGATTGCAACCCTTCCCGGCGTTCCGTTGATCTACAACGGCGATGAAGTCGGCAACCCGAAACGTCTCAGCCTCTTCAAACAGGTTCTGATAAACTGGAAGGCGGAAAATGGATTCCGCGGACTATATGAAAAAATATATTCGATCAGGCGTCTTAATCCTGAGCTCGTGTTCGGCAGCTATGAAGCATTGCGTGCGCGGGGCGGCAAAAATCTGCTTGCCTATGAGAGAGTATTTAATCGCAAGACCGCCGTCTGTGTCTTCAATTTTTCCGCATCTCCTGTTCGGGAAGCCAGGCTCGAACTCAGGGGGGTAGAAAGCGGTGAACTGGTCGACGAAGCAACCGGAACAAAATATGAGGTCCACGGCGGCTCAGTCGTCGTTCCTTTGAAGGAGTACGGATTCAGAATCCTGGTTCCTGTTTCGCAGTAAAAGGGGAACATAACTTCAGGAAATTGTCGGACGGCGGGATCATCCGGGCGCAGATCACGCCGCTTTTCCGGTTCGGAGCCGGGTCTGCTGGCTCCAAAGTTGCGTATATACAAGCCTGATCTGCACATAGGGCTTGGGCAGAAAATGGTGAAATCGCCCTGTTTTGCGAGGAGGTACGTAGTAATTTCACCAGCAGATCGACAAAGTCGCCCCATTCGCAGTCCTTCACGAAGCTTAATCTCTCAATTTTCATCGATTTTGATGCAGGACACAGGCTTGTGATTCGACCAACCCCGGATATTTGCTTTAGTAAATCGACCTGTATATATTCTGGCTGAAGAAGAATCAGGAACGCAGGGAATTCCTGAGTTAACGTTGCATTGAAGGGCATGTGGGCGAATCGAGATTCGGAGATGGTCAGCGCAGGTGACTACCATTTTCCAGCTTCAGCCCGTGGAGAAAAGTACCCAAGAGGGGGGCACTGTACTTCCGAATTATTTCTCGCTCCTGACATCGCGATGGTCAGGGTCCGAACGGCGGTTTAATCCGCCCTTTGGAGTTCCTCTTACGCATTGTCCTATATACTGATATTAATCAGGATATCTGCGGAGTTTTTCCTGGTGAGTCGTGTTCGTATTGCGCGAGGCGTGCAGAAAAAGGAGGACAAATGGGCACCGGTCAGATGCTTCTCACCATAGGGGCAATCATGCTCCTCGGTACAATCATAATGACCACGGACAAGAGTCTCTATGGCAGCAAGGATATACTGCTGAAAACCAATTACGGTCTGGATGCTGTCGCTCTTGCAACATCGGTCATGGAGGAGGCGCAGGGCAAAGCTTTCGATGAAGTTACCGACACCTCGAGCATAAACTCGACGAACCTGCTCACCCCGCCCGGATCGCTCGGTCAGGAAAACGGGGACCCCACCGATATGAACGACTTTGACGACTTCAACGGACTCAACAATGCCGGTCTTGTGGACACCTTTCAGCTCAGCACAGGGACATATATTGTGAAGACCAGGGTTTGCTACATCGACGCGAGCAACCTCGACGGTGTGTCGAATAAGGCTACTTTCAGCAAGAGGCTGGATGTTGCGGTATGGAACAAGGATGATTCGGTCGACGTGGTCAGGATGTCGACAATTTACAGCTACTGGTATTTCTGAGGAGGGTATATGGGCAGCACAACTTTGTTGGATATTATCGGCTCCATGCTGGTCAGCGGAATACTCCTACTTGCTGCACTGAGGATGAACGAGCAGGCGAGGATGAATACTTTCGAATCGCAGGCTAACCTGACCGTCCAGCAGAACCTGACGTCGTTGATCAACAATATCGAGTGGGATTTCAGAAAAATCGGCTATTGCGAAGATCCGAACGCTCAGCCTAAGAATTTCATGTACATCCTGCACGGAGATTCCAATGACGTCAGTTTCGTGGCCGATCTCAGCGACAGAGGAGTCCTGGATACTGTCAGATGGTATCTCGGGACGGATCCGATCCCGGGTACTGCGAACCCCAGAGTACGTATGCTCTACAGGGTGGTCGACGGCAGCACTCCGTATGAGGCAAATCTGGGAGTGACGCAATTCAAACTGGTCTACTTCGATACGGAGGGGGATACGGTAAATACTCCTTTCGACGCTCCATCGACTGTTAAGCTGATCGAAGTGACGGTTCGTGTCGAACCCACGGCTCTTTACGGCGGAAACTATGCGGACACGTTGAATAACTTCTCGGTGTGGAGGGAAACGAGGCTGGCATCGAGGAATCTCCAGTCGAGATAGGAGGCATGTCATGGTTGGGAAAGCTACGCTCATAGTCATCTTGGGGTTCAGCCTGATATTCGGGCTTGCGAGCCAGTATTGGAACAAGTCGAGCACGGTCGCGATAGACAATTTTGTGGATTATTATGACACTACGCTCGCCCATAATATCGCGGTGAGTGCCGCAAATATCTCTGCCGATTCGTTCTTCGTAAACCCCGCGAGAACAACTCTGAACCTTGCCGGGTCATTTGCCGGCGGCACTTACACGTCCGTGACCGGACTGGTAAACATTAAGGGTTCGCAGTATGTCTCCATCCTTACGGCAAGCAGGTACCAGGGAAGGCGGGGACTGATAAGAGATACCGTCAAGGTCCTCTTCAAGGCAAGGACTTTTAACGAGTACGCCTATTTCTCGATTAATGAGAACAG
>JBJKPN010000158.1:0-2794 GCA_046706365.1 Candidatus Kryptoniota bacterium
GAATCGGGGAAGGACCTGACGGTCACTTCCCTTTCAAGCGTGTCGAGAGGGGTCCCGGTCTGTTCATCAATTGCGATAGCGGTGAGGTTGTACCTCCCGGAATCCGAGAGGAAGCGGGTGACGGAAACGATACGTGAGGCTTGCGCGATGGCGCTCGTATCGCGCATCCGAACCGGAATTACGCTTGAGACGTGAAATGAGGAATCTGTATTGGCATTCTCCATCGTGAACTCAAGCTTGAGAGTGGAGACCAAATGTGTCGAGCCGGAGTCATTGCTCCCGACGGCTTTGTGAAACCAAAGCTTGGAGGGTGAAATTGAAGTGTAAACTTCAACCAGTGTGGAAACCGAATCGTACCTGAATTGCGAATAGTCCAGCGCCCGCATCAACTGTTGCTGTGCGGAGACTGAGGCGGCAGAAGCCAGTGAAATAACGGCCGCAACAGTCAATATCCTGAAAGGCTTCATCTCTATCACGGTAACCTCCAACTCAACGAAAGATTAACTATAAACGGCAGGGAATACTCCACATCTCCGCTTACGTTGTTAATATAGAACACATTTCTCCGATTATAAATGTTAATCAGCATCAGCTCTGAAGTCCAGTCCATACCCAGCAGGGTTGTCTCATACGACGCGCTGACGTCGAGCCTGTGATATGCGGGCAGACGGGAGCTGTTCTTCTGTCCGAAGACGATCTGGCTTGATGTTGCGCCTCCGGTGTAACTCCCGATATTGTTAGGATTCAGAATGAGCTGCGGATAGAATCCGGCGAGCGGCGTATAAGGAAGGCCGGAGCCATATTCCCAGTGAGCGCGAAGCCAGAATCCGTCGAGAGGTTGCCAGCCGACGGACAGATTCGCCTGATGCCTTCGGTCATATCTCGGCGGAAAAGTGACGCCGCCGGAAGTGTTGGTAACCCTTCCGTAAGTGTAGTTTGCCGTCGCATACATTGAGCCGATATCATATTCCGCACTCAACTCCAGTCCGTAGGACTTTCCCGTTCCCATTATGAAGTCCGGATTGTTTGCGTCGATCTTGTTCCGGTTGATCGTTACCAGGCTCGCGAAGTCTTTATAGTACACTTCTGCTTTTGTCTTGAGGATGTTCATCGGCTGGAACTGGCCCCCGAGTATGAAATGATAAGCCTCTTCGTCCTTGAGATTGGTATTGTCCTCGGGAATCGGAACGATCAGCTCAAACGGTGTGTAGATGTCGTCCTCATTGTTGAGGCTGATAATCCTCTGGTGGTACTGCCCGGTGGCAAAATACAAAGTGGCGAAAGGGCTCAGGTGATAGGTTATGGTGGCCCGTGGGTCGGCGATGTATCCCTTGCCGGAGCCCGTCGCATACTGAAAGGTTCTAGACAGGTCGAATCGCACCCCCAGCTCCACTTCCAGGTTATCGACCATTTCCCACTTATACTTCGCCCAGAAGTTGGGTTCGGTCTCCTGATCGCTGATGTTCAGCGTGTTTCCATACGCATTTGTGAACAGGAAGTTGTACGAGGGAAAGTTGAACAGCAAACCGAAGTCTAAATTGGTCGTGGCGCTGATATAGTAAGTCAGATTCCCGTAGAAAGCCGGATCGGTTATCTGGTCGGATTCATAATGGAGATAACTTGATGCCTTAGGAATCTGTTCCGCGTTATAAACCGAGCTGGAAACCGAGAACCTGAAACTGTACTGGTCGCTGAAAAGGTAGTTTCCGGACAGCGAGTACCCCGCATCTCTCCAGTTGAAATCGGGATCTACCTGGTTCTCGCTCCAGATTTGATCGCCCGTGGTCAAAAACTCGAATGACACATGCCCTGTAGAAGTGAAATCCGATGTGACCTTTCCGAACCCGTCGAAGAATTGGAAGGGCATGCTGCGGCCGAAAAATCTCCGGAGAGAATTCTTGTAGAGCGAAGTGCGGAAGAAGCCGATGAAGCTCGAATTATTGCCCATGATCTTCAGTGGAATGGGCCCGCTTAACATGACATCGGACGACAACAAATCGAAGCTTCCTGCCGCATTGTACTTTCGCATGTCGCCGTCCTTGGTCTCAATGCTTAGCACCGAAGAGAGTCTGCCTCCGTATTGCGCCTGGAAGCCTCCCGTGCTCATGTCCGCTACCTTGACGATGAGCGGGTCGATGAAACTGAACAATCCGAATGCGTGAAACAGGTTGTAGAACCTGATCCCGTCGACGGTCACGAGATTCTGGTCAGAGGCGCCACCTCTTACATAATACTGGCTTGATATGCCGCCGATTGTGACGATGCCCGGGAGCTGAGTCACAGCCTGCACCATGTCGTTCGTGAAAAGTCCCGTCGCTTTCTCCAGGTCTCCCCCGTAGAGAACCGTCGTGCTCGGCTCGACCGGCCTCATCTGTCCCTGATATTTCCCCGTCACCTCGACCGGGGCTAAGGTCGTCGGTTCTTCGACCAGCTGGAAAGTCACATTCACCACCCGGTCCCCGCCGCTCACCTGGAAGACGTGCTGGCGGTATCCCACCGCACTAACGACAATATGCGTGTCCTGCATCGGTATGCCCGGCAGCACGAAGTATCCCTGACTGTTGGTGTACGTCCCGATAAAAGTCTTCTGAACTCTGACGGTCGCATATGGCAGCCTTTCGCCTGAAGCCGAGTCTACGACCGAGCCGCGCACGGTGTAGGTTGCCCCCTGGGCGAACGCGTCAGATACACTCAGCAAAGGCATAATCGTGCTAAATCCCACTATTGCCAGCAGAAGGAACATGAGACGCCCGCAGCCGCCTCCTCTATTCAGCATGTCCCGGTTGTTCCCTAA
>JBJKPN010000159.1:0-1934 GCA_046706365.1 Candidatus Kryptoniota bacterium
TTCCAAATGGAAGGTTATCATTGGGGGCTCGGCACTGCCTAAGGGATTGGCTGAGGCAGCGCTCAAACTTGGAATAGATGTTTACTCCGGGTATGGCATGTCCGAGACCTGTCCGGTGTTGACGATAACGTATCTTACCAAGGAAATGCTTGACAGTGACACCAGCACACAAGTGAAGTACCGCGACAAGACAGGAATTCCCGTGCCCTTCGGCGACCTGAAGATAGTCGACGAAGCCGCGAAGGAGGAGGCCCACGATGGGAAGGCCGTCGGCGAAATTGTTGTACGGGCCCCATGGCTCACGCCCGGATATTTCAAGGACGAAGAAATGAGCAGTGCGCTCTGGCGCGGCGGATGGTTACATACCGGGGACATGGCCAACATCGATGCGGCGGGATACGTGGAGATCGTCGACCGGCTGAAAGACATGATCAAAACCGGTGGGGAATGGGTCTCCTCGATAGAGATCGAGAGCCTGCTCAGCCGGCATGAAGCAGTTTCCGAAGCGGCTGTTGTCGGCGTCCCGAGCGAGAGGTGGGGTGAACGTCCGTACGGAGTTGTCGTATTGAAACCCGACTTTGCCGGAAAGATCGACGCCGAAACACTCCGGGGTTTCCTGAAGAAGTTAGTCGACGAAGGCATGATGAACTCATGGAGCCTTCCCGACAAGATCCTGTTTGTCGACGCGATCCCGAAAACCAGCGTCGGCAAGATCGACAAGAAACAAATAAGGGCAAATCTGGCCTCCATCTTGTCCGGTGAAATAAAGACTGATGAAACAAAATGACGAGTGATAACGGTATGAACTTATTCAGAGATGCATCCCTCGAATTCGTGAATGAGCTCAGCAGGAATACGATGGGGGAGCAAATTGGAATAGAAATAACGGAAATAGGTCCGGACTACCTGAGGGGAAAGATCCCAGTTGATAAAAGGACGATTCAGCCTTTCGGTATTCTTCACGGAGGCGCCTCGGCAGCGCTGGCCGAAACGCTGGGAAGCATTGCCGGAACACTGGTGTTGGACCCCGAACGAGAATTTTGCGTCGGCCTTGAAATAAACGCGAACCACATTCGAAGTGTGAGAAGCGGATTCGTCTACGGGACCGCCCGCCCCATTCATATCGGGGGGAAGACACAGGTGTGGGAGATCAGAATAGAGGATGAACGCAATTCGCTCGTCTGCATAAGCAGGCTGACGTTGGCGGTTCTGCCGCGAAGGAATTCGCGAGACTAGGCGGCCGCGGCCTTCTCGCGGGTCAACATTTCTGCGAGACTTATGACCACCGCTTCTACGTCCCTGTAGCCTCCGCTTTTCAACTTCACGTCGGTATCGAGAAGCGTCGCAATGGCCTTGTTAAGCTCGGAGATCGAAAAGCCCCGTGCGGCGGCAATGTACTCGTCTATATACGGATTCCATCTCCCGAATACCTTGCTGCAAATCTCTTTAGTATTTAATCCCTTTACGAGGAGATGTTTGACCTGCATCAGGGACAGGAAATAACGGGTTAGCATGAAGTTTATGTAAACGGGTTTCTCTCCGGTTTCGAGCATCTTGCCTGCTATTTCCTGCGAGCGCTTCGCATTTCTTTGCCCGATTGCACGTTGGAGCTCAAAGATATTGAAGCTGCGCGACCTTCCCACCACCGTATTAACGTCGTCCGTCCCAATCTTATTTTTATCTCCGACGTAAAGAGAGAGTTTCTCGACTTCCGAGACCAGATCGCCGAGCGAATCTCCGGACAGTTCTACGAGCAGGTCCACTGCACCCGGTTCAAACTCCTTGCCAAGTGAGACCGACGTTTCGACAAGAAAATCCGTCAGCTCAGTCCCTTTCAGTTTGTTGAAGGTAAGATTCTCCGCGAACGACGGAAGCTGACTGTAGGTCTCGTCCGACGCCTTTATTTCACCTGCCGAAAGGCATACGATGTTTGC
>JBJKPN010000160.1:0-10469 GCA_046706365.1 Candidatus Kryptoniota bacterium
AACCTCGGGCCGAGACTCACTGTCGAGACAGGGTTGAGATCCGACCTTCAGCGAATGTTCACTTTCCTGACGGGCGGGGGCTATGGGTATTTTGCCGAGCCGAGGGTTTCCGCATCTTACACCATTAGTCAGTCGATTTCCGTCTACGGCGCCTACGGAATCTACCACCAGAGATTGATCGACCTGAACAACGAAAATCTCGTTTTCAGCCCGTTCGACCTGCTCGCACCTCTCCCGGACACACTCGGCGACGAGGCAGCCTCGCACTACATAATCGGTATAAACTATTCGCCCAATATTCTCACGACGATTAAGGCGGAGGCATATTTCAAGGATTTCTCCCGTCTTATCGCTCTCAATCGTGACAAGGTTTACGAGTGGGAGCCGGATTTCTTTATCGGCACGGGAGAAGCTTACGGGCTCGACCTGAGCTTCAAATACGATACTGAGAGGTATTATCTCGAATGGAATTATTCATTCGGAAGAACGACGAGAACTTTCGACGGATCCACCTATTACCCTCGATATGACCTGAGACATCAGCTCAACCTGTCGGCCGGATACCGCTTGCTAAGCGGGCTGTGGCTGCGGGCGCGATGGAAATTGGCGAGCGGGCTGCCTTATACTCCCATTTCAGGATATTACGGGATTATTACTCCGGATCCTTACCATCTGCCGAACTACGTCGACCAGCAGCTTAAGAGCCAGGTTGGGTTCGGTAAATTGAACACTTCAAGGCTTCCGGGTTTTCAAAGTCTCGATGTCAGCGCGGCGTATGATCTGAAGCTGTACGGAATAAACCTTACAGTGACCGCGTCGGTGGTCAATCTGTATAACAAGAGGAACGTCTTCTACATAAACAACGTGACGGGCGACGTGGTCTACCAGCTCCCCACAATCTGGAACCTGTCGCTTGCATGGGGCATTTAGTATCGTCGCCTGGCGCGCGATCGTCTTCTTCCCGTGGGTGAACTGATGGTGTTTGCCAAGTTCGTAGGACGTTGAGCGGCATAGCACCTCCTTCCCCCGGCGACTAACCATGGTTATTATTGTCATTTAACCCGCATCAGTTCCGCTTGTTTCTTTCTATCGCCATTTCTAAATTTTGTCGCCTGCATGTCGGAGTTCAAACAAGGGATGCTCGGTCAAGCAGCCTGCACACCAAACCGGAGCGACAATGGAATTTCAAAATATAGTCCTCACAAAAGAAGTTCCGATTGCGGTTATCCAGCTCCATCGTCCCGATGCTTTCAATGCTCTGAGCCATGGTCTTATGATTGAACTGGCATCGTGCCTGGAAGAGCTCGACGCGGACGAAACTATCAATGCAATTGTCATTACGGGGAGCAACAGGGCTTTCGCGGCGGGTGCCGATATCAAGGAAATGGCGTCTGCCGATTCGGTTGAGATGCTGAAAAGGGACAGATTCAACGAATGGGAAAGAATAAAGCGTACGAGGAAGCCGATGATAGCCGCGGTGAACGGAATCGCACTCGGCGGCGGATGCGAACTTGCAATGATGTGCGACATAATTATTGCGGGGGAGTCGGCAAGATTCGGACAGCCCGAGATCAATCTCGGTGTCATACCGGGGGCCGGCGGAACGCAGCGTCTGCCCCGCGTGGTGGGTAAGCACAAGGCCATGGAAATGGTACTGACCGGGATGGCAATAAAAGCCAGGGAGGCACTCCTCCTTGGGCTGGTGAACAGAGTCGTCCCGGGCGAAATGTGTCTGCAGGAGGCAAAAAATCTCGCGAAAGTGATTGCTTCGAAACCTCCTGTTGCAGTAAGGCTCGCCAAAGAATCGATACTCAGGTCTGTCGATCTTTCGCTGAAGGAGGGGCTTGAGTTGGAACGGAAGAATTTCTACATGCTCTTTTCCACCGAAGACCAGAAGGAAGGCATGAGCGCATTCGTCGAAAAGAGGAAGCCAAAGTGGAAAGGGAAATAGCAGGCCGTCCTGCTGAGAGCTGACGCGATGAGGAGAAAGCTTGACCTTATCCTGAAATCCAGGAACGGCTCCATGATTTTTGAGGATGAAAGCATAGTCGTAATCGACAAACCTGCCCATTTGCTCGTTCTCCCAGACAGATACGATCATTCGATGGTAAATCTGTACCACGTGCTTCGCGAGGAATTCGGGGAAATTTTTGTGGTTCACAGGATCGATAAAGAAACCAGCGGAGTAATTGTCTTTGCAAAAGACGCCGAAACTCACGCCTCCCTGAGTCAACAATTTGAAGAGAGAGATGTGGAGAAAACCTATCTGGCAATAGTTACCGGCACGCCCGGCGGGCCTGAGGGAAAAATAGATGTCCCGATAGCCCCGAGCCAGACTCATCCCGGCGTCATGAAGGTCAATCGAAAACACGGGAAGGCATCCGTGACAAACTACCGGGTCGTCGAGTCGTTCGACGGATATGCTCTCCTCGAAGCCGAACCGGAAAGCGGGCGGACTCATCAGATAAGAGTCCACCTGGCATCAATCGGACTTCCGATCATGTGCGACAAAGTGTACGGCGACGGCGCACCGTTTTACCTCTCTCATGTGAAGAAGAAATATTTCAATGAGGGTGACGAGAAGCCGCTTCTTTCCAGGACAGCACTTCATGCCGGGTCGGTTTCATTCACGCATCCGCGGACCGGGGAACGAGTTGCCTTCAACTCCGACTTGCCTAAGGACATGCGTTCAGTATTGAACTACCTTCGCAAGTTCAGAAGCGGCATTGCGCCTCCTATAAGAGACGATCATGTTTCGGTTGCCAATGGATGACGCAGATAGAAATACTTCCCGGTACGAAACCATCATCCTGGAAGTATCCGGCGGCATAGGGCGCCTCACAATGAACCGGCCCGGTTCATTGAACGCCTTCAACGAAAAAATGACCGACGAAATTCAATCGGCGCTGAGATTGCTGTCCGAGAATGATGAAGTGAGATGCGTCGCCATCACGGGCCAGGGGAGAGCTTTTTCGGCGGGGCAGGACCTGAAAGAAATCACTCCGGAAAATTCGTTTGCCGAATCTCTAAATCGCAGGTATAATCCGATCATCAAGCTGATCGTGGGGATGCAGAAGCCGGTTGTTGCACTTATTAACGGAATCGCCGCCGGGGCGGGCATGAGCCTGGCGCTTGCATGTGACTTCAGAGTCATGAGCAGCAGTGCGAAGCTGATACAGGCATTCGTCAGGATCGGGCTGGTACCCGATTCCGGCTCCACCTTTTTTCTTCCTAGCCTCGTGGGATACGGAAAAGCATTTGAATTCGCCGCACTCGGCAATGATATAACGCCGGAAGAGGCATTGAACCTTGGTATCGTTAATCTCGTTTATCCCGATGAAAAGTTTGAGCAGGAGGCCGGTTCGGTGCTTCAGAGATTTGCTTCCGGACCTACGAAGTCTTATTCGATGATCAAACAAATGCTGATTCATTCTCTGACTGCGTCGCTTGATCAGAGCCTTGATTACGAGGCCTACATGCAGGAAATTGCCGGGCGAACGGTCGACGCAAAAGAAGCCGTCAGGGCCTTTATAGAAAAACGTCCCCCCAGGTTTACGGGGAAGTGACGTTCCGGTCGTAAAGACAGGACGAGATTACCGCGCGAGATGCTGAAGACTCTCTCCGCGCACAGAGGGAAGGAGGAGAAGGATGACAGCAGGCATTGATATTCCAATGAAGAATCCGTCCAGCTTGTCGGGCGATCTCCGTGAAAAACGTATGTGGGAAAAGCTGAACTCAGGGGAAGCGATCGAATCTGCGGATGAGATGAGCGATGAGTACTTCGACAACCTGGCCAATCTCATGCTTCAGCAGGCGGATTCCGAGCTTGCCGGAGCATTCGGGTATGTGCCATGGATCATGCAGGCTCCGACTACCGAGGAAAAACTCGCGGTAGCTAATATCGTCAAGGACGAGGTGCGCCACGCACGCGCCATGTACAGGCTTCTCGAAGATCTCGGAATAGACACTGATTCTCATGTTGCCAGGCACGATTACAACTTCCGCATCGACGCCGCCGACCTGAAGGACAAGCGTGCAGCAGACGACAGGCGTGTCAATATCTTCTATTATTCGATAGATACCTGGGCCGATTTCGTAATGTTCCAGTTTTGTATGGACCGTGGTGCTGGCCATCAGCTTGAGGATGTTCGTAAATCGTCCTACGGTCCGTGGAGAAGGGAAATCGAGCGCATATTCAAGGAAGAACAAATGCATGTCAATCACGGCGACTACTGGGTGAAGAAAATGGCGCTGGATAGATCCACGAAAGCCGGCGTTCAGGCCGCACTGAACAAATGGTACCCGCGCACCATGAATATTTTCGGCCGTCCGAAGACGCAGAGGAATCAGCTCTACAGGAAATACGGACTGAAGCAGCGGGACAATGACGACGTTCGCAGTTCGTTCCTCGGCGAGGTGAGACTCAGATGCAGCGAATGGGGGCTGAGTCTTCCGGACTGGAAACCGGAATGGGACAAGATGGCTGAAGACGGAGTCATATCGGGCTGATGAGAGCGGTCGGTATTGCAGGTACAGGCACGATGGGAAGTGGGATCGCGATCTCCTTCGCCCGCAGCGGATGGGACGTGTTGATTTATGATGTCTCGAAAGAGAATGTCGCCCGTTCGCTGGAGACAATCGGCAGGGAATTTCAGCGGGAAGTCCACAAGGGGAGTATCAAGCCGGAGGATGCTCAGGCCTCCATAGCAAGGATCCATCCGCGGACGGAGCTCTCGGAATTCTCGGAGGTGCATCTGGTGGTGGAGGCGATCACCGAAAACCTGGAGGTCAAGGAGGAATTATTCTCGCGCCTCGACAGGATTTGCGGGGAAAATGTCCCGCTCACTTCTAATACCTCCAGTCTTTCAATCGGGGCAATTGCCAACGTTTGTTCCCGACGAGAGCGGGTCGCAGGTCTCCATTTCTTTAATCCCGCCTACAAGATGAAGCTTGTCGAGGTGATCAGGACCGATTTCAATTCCGATGCGGTAGTGCAGGAGCTCTCGCAAACAGTCAGGCAACTTGGAAAAACGCCGATCGTGGCGCGCGATACACCGGGGTTCGTTGTCAACAGATGCGCCAGGCATTTCTACCTCGAGCCCCTCCGGTTCCTTTCCGAAAGGTCCGGTGGAGTGGAAGAAATAGATTTCGCTTTCGAGGCTGCCAGATTCCCTATGGGACCATTCAGACTCCTCGACCTTGTCGGCATCGACGTGAACTTCCTGGTCTCCAGGTCCATTTTTGAGCAATTCTTCTATGAGCCGCGCTTCAGACCGGTCATACTCCAGCAGAAGATGGTGGAAGCCGGTCTTCTAGGAAGAAAAACGGGGTCGGGCTTTTACAACTACAACGAGAAGGTCCCGCGGGCGGCCGTAAAGATAGACAAGCTCAATTCCCTGGTGAGCGAGTCTTTCCGCGAGATGGCGCGCAAAATCTCCTCCAAACTCGATGCCACTTCCCCGTTGAACGATACGCAGCAACTTGTCCTGGCGCAGACGGTTTCAATGATTGTGAATGAAGCCCACTTCATGCTGGAGCAGGGAATTGCAAGCAGGGAAGATATAGATCTTGCGATGAAGCTGGGAACGAACTTTCCCAAAGGCCCGCTCGAGCTCGCCGACAGCGTCGGGAGGTATCTGATCGCAGAGTTTCTTCAGATACTTCGCCGCGCTTATGGTGATGCGTACAGGCCGAGTCTCTTGTTGTCTTACTAAGAAGAGGAAGGAAATGCGTGGAAAGTACTTACCGCTGATTCTGGTGCTGTTCTTCCCCGCGATTCTACGGGCCCAATTCCAGATCATACATTTCAAGGACCTCGAAGAGTACCTTCCGAAGGACGACTACGAGACATACGTTCGCGGGAAACCGACCGGCGAAACCTCTTCCATGATGGGATTCGCGACATCGTGGGCCCAGGTGAATTACGTCGTTCCCGCCGACTCGTCGAACGGGAGAATATCCGTTAAGATAACCGACATGCTGAATCTCCCTTCATACGTGTCGATGTTGGGCGATGTCGACAAGAAAACCGAAAACGGCTACGAAAGAACCGTCTTCTATGACGGGCTCAAGGTGCTCGAGTCGTTCGACGGCGTCGACAGGCAGGGCAAGCTGCAGTTCCCGGTCGCCAACAGGTTTCTAATCGAAATAACCGGCTACGACATCCTCAACACCCGGCCGCTTTACGGTCTTCTTGACAGAACGGACATAGCCGGTCTTGTCAATCTTGTCGGCTCGGCAGGTGGACGGAAAAAGTAACGGGAGTCATGTTCCGGTATTCTTCAAATCCTTCCGTCCCATTTGCAGTCGAGTGAAATCAACTTAAACCGATTCTTGTTGTAACATTCATGAGCGATAACCAGTCTCCCGCTTACATAGCTAGTGCCCTGAGGACTCCGGTTGGGAAATACGGTGGCGGTCTTAAGACGGTAAGGGCCGACGACTTGTCGGCACTCGTTCTGAAGGAAGTGGTCTCGCGTGTGAGAATCGAGGCCGAAAAGGTCGACGACGTAATTTGGGGGTGCGCCAACCAGGCAGGAGAAGACAACCGGAATGTGGCCCGCATGGCAGTGCTCCTTGCCGGATTCCCGTATTCGGTGCCGGCGTACACAGTGAACCGGCTGTGCGGATCGAGTCTCGAAGCGGTCAATTCCGCAGCAAGGATGATCCGTACCGGAGACGCTGATTGCATAATTGCGGGCGGCGTGGAAAGCATGTCGCGTGCCCCTTATGTATTGCCGAAGAATGCTGTCGGAAAACCGTTGTTCGGAAACCTCATCGCATACGACACCGCGCTCGGCTGGCGGTTTCCCAATCCGAAACTGGCGGAGAGATTTCCTCTGGAAAGCATGGGCGAAACCGCAGAAAACCTTGCCGAAAAATATCGGATCAAGAGAGGCGACCAGGATAAGTTTGCGCTCGAGAGCCATCGCCGTGCAATTGCGGCCCAGGACGACGGGAGATTTGCAGACGAAATACTTCCCGTGAATGTCTCGGACGGAATTGGCGGCAGCGTAGACATGACGGAAGATGAGGGGCCGAGGCGCGACACTAACCTTGATAGGATGTCGAAGCTGAAGCCTGCTTTCAAAACGAACGGCACGGTCACGGCCGGCAACTCTTCAGGGCTGAACGACGGCGCTGCCGCAGTGCTTCTTTGTTCGGAACGGTTTACGAAGGAGCATAACATCACCCCGCTGGCCGAGGTCGTCTCTTCCGGAGCGGCAGGAGTGGACCCGCGATTCATGGGCATTGGCCCAGTGCCTGCAACGAAGAAAGCCCTTGAAAGAGCGAAGCTCAGCCTGGGACATATTGGTCTCATCGAACTCAACGAGGCTTTTGCGGCCCAGTCTCTTGCCGTTGTGAAAGAGTTGGGTCTCGATATGAGCATTACAAATGTGAACGGAGGCGCGATAGCGCTGGGTCACCCGCTCGGCGCCAGCGGTGCGAGGATACTGACGACGCTTGTACATGAAATGAAGCGCCGAAAGACAAAATACGGCCTTGCAACAATGTGTATAGGCGTCGGGCAGGGAATTTCAACAATCATCAGACTAATCTAATTGAGGAGATCATATTAAATGAATTGGATTGCCATATCGTTGTTCTTCCATCTTGTGGGCGTTGGAATGATTTTCACACTCCTGTTCGCCGGCCCGATCCTGGAGGCAAACTTCAGGTGGGAAAACGATCTCAGGATGAAACAGCACACGGCAAAGCTCCTTCGCAGCGTCGGCCTCCTTTCGCCTTTCGGTGCGCTCGTACTCATACTCAGCGGTATCGCGAATATGATTGTATTGAACATAACTTTTGCTGATCTGTTCGGAAGATATTCATGGCTCGGATTGAAGATATTGCTTTTCATCGTGCTTCTGGTACTAGGGATGGTGATGAGCCCGAAGACGGCCAGACAGCGTGCTATTCTTCTGGATCAGAAAAACCAGCTCAATCCGCCGGAGGATATAGACGACAAGACTGCGGCGCTCAACAGCAGGCAGACGATTTTCTATATCCTCAACTGGGTCCTGGTGGCGGCTATTCTGCTGCTTACGCTGTTCGGCATCCGATAGAAGCTCGTCGAAAGCCGGCCAGCTTATCGTGCTCTCACTGTTCAGGCATCTGAGGAATTGAGGAGCTCATGCGAGAATACAAACTGTACATCGACGGAAAATTTGTCGATTCCGGATCGGGGCGCTCTGAAACCACCCGCAGCCCGTTCGATGACACGCCAGTCGCGAAATTTGCGGTAGCATCCGCCGGCGACATCGACACAGCAGTCCGGGCCGCAAGAAGGGCGTTCGATTCCGGCGTCTGGCGGGGACTGTCCGGAGAAGTCCGTGCCGGCTATATGAAAAAGGTAAGTGAAAAGATAAACGAGAAAGCGGCTGAGCTCGTCGAGCTGGAAGTCCTGGATTCAGGGTCGACTTTGAAGAAGGCGAAGGATGACATAGCTCTTAGCGCCCGCGCCTTCAACGTCTTTTCTAAATTGGCGGCTTTTGAAAACGAGCGGGAGCTTACGGAAATTTCCAAACCGGGGTTCGCAAAGAACATTCTCAGATACGAGCCGATCGGAGTCGTCGCCGCCATAATACCGTGGAATTTTCCTCTCAAGATGGCCGCATGGAAACTCGGTCCCGCACTCGCTGCCGGCTGTACCGTGGTGTTGAAACCGTCGGAGCTCACGCCGGTGACCGCGATGGAACTTGCCGGAATCATCGACGAAGTCGGCTTTCCACCGGGAGTCGTGAACATTCTACCCGGCTACGGACCCGATGCGGGCGAGGCGCTCGTCAAGCATCCCGGCGTCGACAAGATTGCCTTTACCGGCTCGACGGCAGTCGGGAAGAAAATCATGCAGCTCGCATCGAACGATCTCAAGCGCGTCACTCTGGAGTGTGGTGGTAAATCAGCAAACATCGTACTCGAAGATGCCGACATGGATACGGCAATCGACGGCAGTATTTACGGCATGTTCTACCATTCAGGGCAGTGCTGTGAAGCGGCGACGAGGCTCCTGGTTCACCAGAAGATTTATGAAGCTTTTGTCGAACGGCTGGTCGAGAAGGCAAAGCGGATGAAGGTCGGAAACCCGCTCGATGCCGGCACAGACATCGGCCCTCTTATTTCACGAAAACAGGCGGAAAAGGTCCTGGGCTACATAGAAAACGGGCGAAAAGACAAGTTTAAGATTGTGCTTGGCGGGAACGTCCCACCAACCGAAGGCCTGACGAAGGGCCACTTCGTCGAGCCGACGATTTTTGTCGATGTCGACAACCGCTCCAAGATTGCACAGGAAGAAATATTCGGGCCGGTACTTGTCGTCGGCAAGTTCTCCACCGACGATGAGGCTGTCGAAATTGCCAACGACGTCGTTTACGGACTCGCCGCAGGAGTCTGGAGCAGGGATCCGCAAAGGGCGAGGAGGATTGCCAACGGATTGAAAGCCGGTACGGTCTGGATAAACGAATGGCATCTCCTGAATGAGCGCGCCCCCTTCGGCGGTTACAAGCAAAGCGGCATCGGAAGGGAATTCGGGAGGATCGGAGTCGAAGAGTACATGGAGATCAAGCATATTCATATCGACGACGGCGTTCCCAGGCAGAAACGGGCGTGGTACGATACGGTCGTGCCGAAGGAATAGCCCGGGATTCCGAGAGACTTACCATAGACCCTTCAGGATCGGAGTAAGGAGTTCCAGTCAATTTTGTCGGCCCACTCTTCCAGCCTGTGCCAGCCGACATCCGGGTAATCACGCCTGAGCCCATCGATATCCGCCTCATAGCTGTTCTTCGCCTGCCATTCCAGCATCAATGCCAGGTCGGGACTTTGTGACTTGAGGTTCTCGGGCGGGAAGCTCTCGTAGCTGATCAGCCTTCCTATGACTTTAGACAGAACTGCAGCCGCTTCCTCACCGCTCCGTTCGTCGCCGGCGATGTCGATCCGCTTGCCGGTGAAGTCGGCGGGATGGCGGATGACATGGGAAACGAATGAGCCGATGTCTTCTACGGCAACGAGCTGGACTGCACGTGTTGCGGGGAGCGCTCTTCGCATCCTTCCCTGTCGGAGATCGGAAAGAGCAAATGGATTCACGAAGTTCTCCATGAAAGCGGTCGGGCCGACGATAGTGTACGGGATTCCGGACTCTGCCAGGTACCTTTCGACTTTGTTTTTTGTCTCGAAATGAGGGATCCCGGTGTTTTTATCGGCGCTTGCAACGGAGCTGAAGACTAAATGATTTACACCCGCGGCTTTCGCCGCATCGACCATGTTCTTTCCCTGCATGACTTCGGCATCGTGACCGGCCTGAAACGACGTGGTCATTTCGAATACGGTGTCAACTCCGCGAAATGCGAGTGCCAGCGAGTCGGGACGGGTCATGTCGCCGACTGCTATCTCGACACCGGAGTTTTGGAGACTCATGGCCGCAGTCGACGACTGATTTCTAGTGAGTGCTCTTACCTGGTAACCTT
>JBJKPN010000161.1:0-8184 GCA_046706365.1 Candidatus Kryptoniota bacterium
CTCTCAATTTTGAAGAATCGCCTTCAAATTCGACGTGGATTGTATCGTCCCCGTATTTCCTTTTAATGTCGCCGAGCCCGCCGTAAAGAACGACCTTTCCTTTGTTTATGAGGCAGATCTCGTCACATAATCTCTCGGCCTGGTCCATCTGATGAGTCGAGAAGATGATGGTCTTTCCCTTTGTTTTCATCTCCCGGATCATATCTTTCATGACCAGCTGGTTGACCGGATCGAGGCCGGAGAAAGGCTCGTCCAGGATAAGAAGTTCAGGTTCATGGAGGAGGCACGAGATAAACTGCACCTTCTGCTGCATGCCCTTCGAGAGCTCATCCACCTTGTGATTCGCCACGCCGGAGAGCTCGAATTTTGCCAGCCAGTTCATGGCTCTTTTCCTGGCCTCCAGCGGTGGAATATTTCGCAGGCCGCCGAAATAGACCAGGACATCGATTACCTTACTCTTCCGGTAAAGCCCTCTCTCCTCAGGGAGGTAGGCAAGTGAATCTTTCATAGCGACGGTTAACTCTTCCCCTTTAAACAGCACCGACCCGGAATCCGGCTCGATTATGCCGAGAGCTATTCTGATTGTGGTTGTCTTCCCCGCGCCGTTGGGACCGAGCAAGCCGAAGATTTGCCCGGGCTTGACCTCGAACGACACTCCGTCAAGGGCTTTGGTACTCGCATAGGTCTTTACAAGATTGGCTACAGAAAGCATTTCCCCTCCAACATTGTTGATGAAAGCCTCATAGATCCAAAGGGACAGAGCGATGGAGCAACTTGAGCTCTCTCAATTGATCCCCCCACTCGCTCACTTGCTGACATCCCCAAACTAAGGTGTATTTCTATAGATCATTCTAGGAAACGGGATTGTCTCACGGACATGATCCAGGCCGCAGAGCCAGGTGACGGTTCTCTCGATACCGAGCCCGAAGCCGGAGTGAGGCACGCTTCCGTATTTTCTCAAATCGAGATACCATTCGAAAGGCTCCCTCGGCAGGTTGTTTTCCTCGAGACGCTTCAAGAGAGTATCATAATCGTCTTCGCGCTGGCTCCCGCCGATTATCTCGCCGTATCCCTCCGGCGCGAGGACATCCACGGAAAGCGTCAGTTCCGGACGCTCCGGATCCCTCTTCATGTAAAAGGCCTTACAGGCAGCAGGATAATGGTGCACCATCACGGGCCTGTCGTACTGCTGCGAAATGATTGTCTCGTCTGTTCCGCCGAGGTCGTTGCCGTATTGGAATTCAACTCCGTTTTTCTTCAGGATTTCGACAGCCTCGTCGTAGTGGAGACGTGGAAAGGGCCGTTTCACAGGCTCGAGCCTGGTTGTGTCGCGCTCAAGAAGCTTCAATTCCTCTGTGCAGTCTTTCAAAACCGATTGCACCACATGCTCTATAAACTCCTCGGCCAGATCCATGTCGTCGTTGAGATCTGCCCAGGCCACTTCGGGCTCCACCATCCAGAACTCGGTGAGATGTCTCCTGGTTTTCGATTTTTCCGCCCGGAATGTCGGACCAAAACAGTAGACCTTTCCGAATGCCATCGCAGCAGCCTCCGCGTAAAGCTGGCCGCTCTGCGTGAGATAAGCTTTCCCAAGATCGAAATACTCGGTCTCGAAAAGTGTACTCGTCCCTTCGACCGAAGCCGGTGTCAGAATTGGAGAATCGACGAGCGTAAATCCATTGTTGTCGAAAAACTCCCTGACCGCCCTTATAATCCTGTGCCGGACTCGCAGGATCGCATGTTGCCTTGAAGACCGGAGCCACAGATGCCTGTGATCCATCAGGAATTCCGTACCATGCTCCTTCGGCGTGATCGGATAGTCCTTTGCTACATGGACAACCTTCATCTCCTCAATTTGAAGCTCATAACCGCCGGGCGCTCTGTCGTCCTTGTGGACTTTCCCCGTCACGGTCACGGAGCTCTCCTGTGTCAGCTGGTCGAACATGCCGAACAATTCGGGGGGTATCTGATTCTTCACGGCCACGCATTGTGCTACCCCTGAACCATCGCGGATGAGTATGAAATGTATTTTCCCGCTCGATCGTTTGTTGTACAACCAGCCGCGGATCGTAGCAGTGCCGCCGTCAAATTGCGAGAGTTGATCGATAGTGGTCACAGGATTACCTTCGGACATCTGACTCTCCATCATTGTTTGGATTAATGAATAAATATAACTTTCTTTGTTTATGTGTACAATCTTGAGGTTCTGCTTTGCGATGAACGGCTAGAGCCGGGTCTTGTGAGATTGGGTTTCCGTTTGAATTTCTCTATCTTCAATTAAGACCAGAAAGGGACTACGCACCATGAAAGCTCTCGTCACAGGATCGACCGGTTTCATCGGCAGCCATCTAGTCGAAAAGCTCCTCGCCCGGGGCTACAGCGTCTCCTGCCTCATCCGAAAGTCCACCAAACTGGAATATGTGAACGATTTGCCGGTAGAGTTTGTCAACGCCGACTACGGGAATCAGGAATCGCTCCGCAAGGCCGTAGAAGGAGTCGATTATGTCTTCCATATCGGCGGCGTAACCAAAGCAAAGGACAAGCGGGTCTACTACCTGGGGAATCAACAGACAACAAAGAAGTTGCTTGAAGCGGTCTCAACCTTTAATCCCGGCATAAAAAGATTCATACACGCGAGCAGTCTGACGGCAGTCGGCCCGGGGTCAGGTACAACCCCTGTCGATGAGAGCACACCTTACCACCCCATAACGACTTACGGCAAGAGCAAAATGGAGGCTGAAAAAGAGTGCATCGCAGTCATGCAATCGTTCCCTATCACGGTAATCAGGCCGCCCGCCGTGTACGGGCCGAGGGACAGGGATGTCTTCGAGTTTTTCAATTCTGTAAACAAACACTTTGTTCCGCTGTCGGGATTCGGACGAAAGGTTCTGAGTTTCGTCCACTCGTCAGATCTTGTTGACGGGATCATCGCTGCCGCCGAACATCCGAAGGCTGCCGGTCAGATATATTTCATATCGAATGAAGATGTCTACGACTGGGAAATGCTCGGAGACATCGCGAGGAAATTTCTCAAGAAGTGGGCTATCAAGGCGCGGCTGCCTCATTTTCTGCTGTACACGGTTGCAGGAGTGAGTGAACTCATTGCAGGCATGCAGGGAAAGCCGGCCCTGGTAAACATCGAAAAAGCACGGGACGGGGTGCAATCAAACTGGCTATGCAGCCCGAAAAAAGCGTACGATGAACTCGGGTTCAAGACTAAGTTGTCGCTCGAAGAGGGGGTGGCGATTACGCTGGAGTGGTACAAGAAGAACGGGTGGCTGAAATAAACAAGTCAAAATTCAAAAAGACTATTCACTTTTGGCTTTTGGTTTTTGACTTTACAGAGGAATATTCCCATGCTTCTTTTTGGGATTCGTGTCGACCTTGGTTTCCAGCATCTCGAACGCCCGAATTAGTTTGGCGCGGGTTGCGGAAGGCTCGATGACTTCATCTATATATCCCCGCTCGGCTGCAATATATGGGTTCGCAAACTTCGCGATGTAATCAGAAATCAGCTTCGCCTCGACCTCATCGCGATTCTTCGCCTCGTCAATATCCTTCCTGAAAATTATCTCGACCGCCCCTTTCGGGCCCATCACGGCAATCTCGGCCGAGGGCCAGGCAAAATTTACGTCGCCCCTGATGTGCTTGGAGTTCATGACATCGTAAGCACCGCCGTATGCCTTGCGTGTGATGACTGTGATCTTCGGAACGGTCGCCTCGCTGAAAGCGAACAGGAGCTTGGCACCGTTTTTAATGATTCCCCTCCATTCCTGGTCCGTTCCGGGAAGAAAACCGGGGACGTCTTCGAAAACGAGAAGGGGGACGTTGAAAGCGTCGCAAAACCTCACGAACCTCGCGGCCTTGATCGACGCGTCTATGTCGAGCACTCCCGCCAGAACGGCCGGCTGGTTGGCAATAATACCAACCGACCTTCCACCGAGGTGCGCAAAACCGACCAGTATGTTCTGAGCGAACAGCTCGTGAACCTCGAAGAATGTTCCGTCGTCGACGATGAGTTTGATGACCTCTTTCATGTCGTAAGGCTTGTTGGGATTGTCCGGAATAATCGAGTCCAGTGCGGCTTCAGCGCGGTCCGGCCGGTCCCTTGTGGGAAGAAACGGGGGGTCTTCCCTGTAATTCTGGGGGATAAACGAAAGGAGTTTTCGGATTCCGACAAGACTGTCGGCTTCATTATCGCATGCGAAATGTGCAACGCCGCTCTTCGTAGCGTGAGTGAGCGCTCCGCCTAACTCTTCAAATGAAACGTCTTCGTGCGTGACCGTCTTCACGACATTAGGACCGGTAACGAACATATAGCTCGTATTTTTCACCATGAATATAAAATCAGTTATGGCGGGTGAATAAACCGCTCCCCCGGCAGACGGACCCATCACCGCGGAGATTTGAGGGACAACACCGCTGGCCAGCGTGTTTCTGAGGAATATGTCGGCATAACCTCCGAGCGACACGACGCCTTCCTGAATGCGGGCGCCTCCGGAATCATTAAGCCCTATCACGGGTGCTCCCATCTTCATTGCCATGTCCATGATTTTGCAAATCTTCTCGGCATGAGCCTCCGAAAGCGATCCGCCGAACACAGTAAAGTCCTGGCTATAGACGAAAACCTGCCGCCCGTCTATTTTGCCGTATCCGGTTACTACGCCGTCACCGGGATAGCGTTGCTGCTCGAGACCGAAATCGTGCGAGCGGTGCCGGACAAACATGTCGAGCTCGACGAAGGAGCCTTCATCGAGAAGAATGTCAAGACGCTCTCGTGCTGTTAACTTCCCCTTCTTGTGCTGCTGGTCGATCCGTTTCTTCCCGCCCCCTTCTTTGGCCTCCTTTTGAAGCCGTCTCAGTTCTTCAATTTTTTCTTTCATGGCTCATCTGAAAGGTATAGTTGTGGCAAAATTGTAATAGACTGTGAAAATGAATGAGAGTACTCCTTTGTGGACGCCGGGTGAGTAATCGAAGTTGTGGTTATCGGCATACATTACAGTTGCCTTTCCGTAAAACCTGCCGACCGGTTGATACATTGCACTGGCTTCAAGCAGATTGGTTACCTGAACCGTCCCGTACGGGAAAGGCTCATTGTAACCGGTCTGTACGGTGATATTTGGATCGGTCAGCCACGGCATCGTATACGGGCCCCACAAGTTCTGGCTTCCATGCTCCAGATGCATTACCTCCAATCCAAGCTCCCAATCATAGGCGAGCCATTGTGAAAGACGAAGGTCAAGATTCCAGTAGTCGTCTCCGTAGGGGCTGGCGACGGGGTAATTCCTCAGCATGAGTTTCTCAAAACTTACCCAATCGTATTCATTGTAGACGCGGTTCCTGACCAACCTGAATTGCAACGATGCATCCGTCCCGGTAATGCCCAGGCAACTCAGAAAGTCCGACGATTTGACGCCCAGGTCGAAGGCGTACAGGTTCGGCTTGAGATCGCTCTTTGTTTTGTGATCCACCTGCCAGTCGTCTATCATCAGGTCTCCGTAGAAATTGAAATTCTTCGGCCAGAAGACGCTGATGTCCGCACCCAGGAAGGCATTCAAATCCTTGTGGCTGTTGTTTTCCGTCTCGTAGGTGACCCTGACAGGATTAATAATTTCCAGGTCAATGGGAGCATTCGGGCCCCCGAACGTCGCTGCCTGGTAAGCACCGAGGAATACCTTGTTCGAAATGTTGAATTCGATTCTTGAGCCTGTAAGATACCTGTTAGCGAGAGGGTCCGGGACCCCGACGGTGGGGAAAGGCATGTAGCTGTTGGTATCGGGCGTGAATTCCGGCATGGGGTTGAGCTGGGCAACGAACCAATTGTATTTGACGAGATGCGTTTTCACAAACAGGGACATCATATCGAGAGCGCCCGGAGTTGTCGAGATGAGCAGCTTCCCCTCGTTGCCGTATCCCCACGACAGGTAATCGCGGCCGAACTCAAAGTCCACATACCTGCTGGAGTACTGTAAATAGGCCTGCTGATGAAGCGCATCGAGCCCGAATTTCGTCGACCCGGTGTAGAGGGTATCGTCTTTCAGCGACTGGTCGACAGTGGCATCCGTATAAAAAGCGAGATGGTTTCCTATTCCGAATCCGAATTCTGTTCGCAGAGTCGGTCGGAATTGCAGCTTGTCGGCGTATTTGAACGTCTGATAATCACCCTTCGCGAAGTTGAAGAACGCTTCTTCGGCAAATCTTGCACCGACAAAAGAAGTATCCGGCCGGGCCTGTTCTGCATGCAGGAGCCGCAATTCGTAAGAGAATTCCCTGTTGAGTTTGTCGATCAACCATCTGTCAGAGCGGGGGAGATTCTGAATGTCGGTGTTTGACTGCAGGTGCTCGAGTGCGCGGGCGACTTCCATTCGCCGGTAAGGTTTGAAGCCGGGGCTTAAGTCGAGAAGAAAGCCGCGGGTCTGAAGCTGCTCAATTACGCCGTAAGTCCAGCTGTCTGCGGGGATGGAGAAATTCTGCTGGGCAAACGAGCTCCTTGAGACAACGAGGAGGACAAAAAGGACGACCGCGACCGCATATTTCATTCATGACTCCTGTGAAGTGTACCGACACTCTGATAATGGTTAAGTTATAACTCCGGCACATTTTATCATAACCCATCGATTTGTTCCACCCTTGCGAGAACAATCAGTCGGGAACCGGTGAAATCCTACCTGCAGATTCCCCCAAAATCAAAAGCTCCAGGAGATCAGAAAGGATTAGACAGCTGCTTCTCCCTCTTCTTCGGCCGAGGCGAAAGCATATGCGCGCCCTCCTTCGATGTACGTCAGACAAAGATACCGGCAGCGTTGACAGAATGTCGGCCGGACAACGATCGTGGTTTCATAAATAAGGATTGGGTCCCGCGGGAATGCGGAGGCGGAGGTGCTTAGTGGTAGATGTAGACTTCGGCGCGGCGGTTTTCGGCCCTCCCCGCGGCAGTGCTGTTCGATGCTATCGGTTTGCTGAAGCCGTTCGCGACTATCTCTATGTTGTTCCTGGGAATCCCCAAACGTATCGACAGAGAGTCCGCAACCCTGTCCGCTCTCATCCTGGAAAGCTTGATATTATATGATCGTGTTCCAATGGAGTCTGCGTTTCCTACCACCACGATGTGCAGGGATTGAGAGTTGCCAGCCTCAACCTCATGCTCAATCCTGTCAAAAATACAGTAAACGTTCTTATTCACATGAGCATGATCGAAGGCAAAGAAGATTCTGATCGGTCCGGAAGGTAATTGGGTCTGTGAAACGGGAGACGGGGTCGATTCGCTCTCGGTTGATTGCGCCGCGACAGGAGCCGGCTGCTGAACTGCGACTGCGGTAGATTCAGCCACCGTTGACGCTGGAGCTTGCGACTCCGGATGTTTCGCCCCCCTCGTCATGACAACCTTGAAGAACAAGAACAGCACAGCACTCAGAACAACCGCCGCAATAAGTACCCTGCCACCAGGTTCGATTCTGACTCGAGCCATTTCCTAGATCAATTTTCCGAAGAACGTCTGCGCCTCGTTGTCCGTGGTTGTTCCGGAACATCCTGGGATACGAAGTACTGCAGGACTTCCGACAACCGCTGTTCTTCCTTCTCTTTATCCTGCTGCCAGGACTGAAATTTCTCGCGAGCTTCTTTCAACATATTGTTATTGTCTTCCATCTTCTCGCGGATTTCATTGAAAATCCTCTCCATCTCCTCCTGAAGGCGCTTGTTCTCTTCGCTCTTCTTCTGCTCCATCTCCCGAAGCCGGCGTTCTTCGATCTTCTCAAACTGCGTAAGTGCCTTATCACGCTTGACAGCATCCTGAATTACTTCTTCGGCAGGGATCCTGAGCGCCTCAAGAGCGACCATCAGTGCACTGCGCCTGATTTCGGGCGAAGCGTTTTTCAGATGAACACTCTTCAGAAGCTCTTCTGCACGGTAAACGGTAAATCCGCTGGAGGGTTCCTTTATGCCGAACGCCCTGAAGATCGCTTCGAAACTCGGGAGCTCCTCGCCGACGCGGGCAACCGGCTGCTCGAGTTCAGGTTCGACAATTTCTACGCGGCTCTGCCCCTCGACCGCCCTTGGTTCTTCGGCCTTCTTTTCTTCATCTTCAACGGATACAAACACGTTGTACCATTTCTTCTCTGCCATTTTCTACCTCCGGAAATTCGCCATTAATTTAGAAAATCAAGCCAACTTTAGCAAGAATGC
>JBJKPN010000162.1:0-4837 GCA_046706365.1 Candidatus Kryptoniota bacterium
AGATACGATTGCAGACTCTTGACGGACTTCTGCGAATGCTTCTGCAAATCTGAGAGTGTCATAAGTGGTAATTCGGGGCTTCTTTGACTATGTCTATGTCGTGGGGATGACTCTCGCTCAACCCTGCCGAAGTGATCTTGACGAATTTCCCTTTTTCCTTGAGTTCGCTGATATCCTTGCATCCGAGATATCCCATTGCTGCGCGCAACCCGCCTACCATCTGGTAGACCGTGTCGCTCAAAGGGCCGCGGTACGGGACCCGTCCTTCAATTCCTTCGGGCACCAGTTTCTTGATGTCGTCTTCGACGTCCTGGAAGTACCTGTCGCTGCTCCCGGCCTTCATCGACTCGAGAGAACCCATCCCGCGATACGTCTTGTACGCTCTTCCCTCGAACAGCACCTTCTCACCCGGGCTCTCTTCGACACCTGCAAACAGGTTGCCGATCATTACGCTGTCCGCTCCGGCGGCGATGGCCTTCGCGATATCGCCCGTCTGCTTGATTCCGCCGTCCGCTACGACCGGGATATCGTATTTTGCCGCAGCCGCAGAACATTCCATCACTGCAGTAATCTGCGGTATCCCGACACCTGCGACAATTCGTGTTGTGCAGATGCTGCCCGGTCCGATGCCGACCTTGACGCCGTCGACGCCGGCCTTAATCAATTCCACCGTACCTTCTTCCGTTCCGACGTTGCCAGCGATAAGCTGTATTTCGGGATACTTCTTCTTGATTTCCCTGACCATGCCGATCACACCCTTCGAATGCCCGTGCGCCGTATCGACGGTAAGGACATCCACTCCGGCTTTCACAAGGGCGTCTACCCTCTCGAGAGTATCCGACTTCACTCCAACCGCCGCGCCTACGCGCAATCTACCCCGCTCGTCCTTGCAGGAGTTAGGATATCGTTTCTTTTTCTGAATGTCTTTGAAAGTGATCAGCCCGCGGAGCTTGCCGGACGAATCGACTACTGGAAGTTTCTCTATCTTATGTTTCTGTAGAATCTGCTCCGCGTCTTCCAGCGTCGTCCCGACACTTGCGGTGACGAGATGTTCCGTCGTCATGAAGTCGGACAATTTTCTGTCGTGATCGTCTACAAACCTCAGGTCACGGTTCGTGAGGATGCCGACGAGCTTTTCGCCGCTGACAATCGGTATACCCGAGATATGGTACTTGTTCATTAGTGCAATCGCTTCGCGCACGGTGTGATCCTGACCGAGTGTAACGGGATCGGAGATCATACCGCTCTCCGAGCGCTTCACGTGATCGACCTGCTCGGCCTGTTCGCGAATCGAGAAATTCTTATGAATGATTCCGATACCTCCTTCGCGCGCTAACGCAATAGCCAACTCGCTTTCCGTAACCGTATCCATCGCCGCACTCAGGAGGGGAATATTCAGCTGTATTCCTCTGGTCAGCCTCGTGGCAACCGCGGTCTCCCGCGGCAGTACTGCCGAGTATCTTGGTACCAGCAACACGTCGTCAAATGTCAAAGCGTCGCCGACAATTTTATCTTTCAATTCCATCTGTGCTTTCTCCGTCAATAATATGCTTGAAGTCCCGTAATATCGCTTCCGATTACCAGTGTGTGAATATCGTGCGTTCCTTCGTAGGTGTACACACTTTCCAGGTTCGCCATGTGACGCATTACAGGGTATTCATCCAGAATTCCGTTCGCGCCAAGTATCGTTCTGGCGACCCGCGCTATTTCAAGTGCGAAATGCACATTGTTCCGCTTGGCCATTGAAACGTGTGTAAATTTCAGTTTCCCTTCGTCCTTGAGTTTTGCAAGCTGAAGATTGAGAAGCTGCCCCTTCGTAATCTCGCTGAGCATGAACACGAGCTTTTCCTGCGTAATCTGGAATCCGGCTATCGGCTTTCCGAATTGGATTCTCGACTTGGCGTAATTGAGTGCGGCGTCATAAGTTGCCATCGCCGAACCTATTGCCCCCCAGGCAATCCCGAACCGCGCCTGATCGAGACAGCTGAGAGGGGACCTGAGCCCGCCCGACTTCGGAAGAATATTGTCGGCAGGGATCTCGCAATCCTGGAAAACCAGTTCGCTTGTCACTGAAGCCCGCAGCGAATGCTTCCCCTTCATTTCAGGCGCGGAAAAGCCGGGGGTCCCTTTCGGGACGAGAAAGCCCTTGACCTCGCCGTCAAGTTTCGCCCATACAACGGCCACGTCCGCTATGGTGCCGTTCGTGATCCCCATCTTCGCCCCGTTGATAACGTACTTGTCGCCCTTTTTCTCCGCCCGCGTAATCATCCCGCCGGGATTTGATCCGAAATCCGGTTCGGTCAGTCCGAAACAGCCGATGGCTTCCCCTTTCGCCAGCCGGGGTAGCCAGTAGTCTTTCTGAGCTTCCGACCCGAAGGCAAAAATCGGATACATCACCAGCCCGCTCTGCACTGAGGCAAAGCTCCTGATGCTCGAGTCGCCCCGCTCTAGCTCCTGCATGATCAGACCGTAAGATACATTATTGAGCTCCGCGCAGCCGTACTTCGACGGAAATGTCGGACCGAGGATACCGAGCTCCGCCATCTTTTTCACGAGATGGATTGGAAACGTCCCCTCGCGATAATGTTTTTCTATGATTGGGATAACTTCATCGGAGACAAACTCCCGCACCGTGTCGCGTACCAGCTTCTCTTCCGTAGATAGAAGACTTTCGGTGTTGTAGTAGTCAACGCCGCTAAACTGTGCCATTGCAACCTCAAGATTTAGGGTAGGAACATTTATGTTCTATTACAAAAGCAAGCCCTTTTTGCAAAGCCTTCTGCCAGCAGGTAATGCCGTGCAGAAGCAAACCAGGTTGGTTCAAATATTAGCCAAAAATCGCCAATGTATCAAGGAAAGACAGACGTACATCCAATCGATTCATCGCAGTAACCGAATTCAATGACCCTGTTGGACCCTTTGAATAGGGTTCTTGACAGGCGGGACCGATCGAGAAGGAGACGTCACCACTGCTGGCATCATCGCCGGGTCTTGCAAGAGGAGATTGACCTTCGGCTCGAAGCCGATGCAATTTGAAAAAGTGGCACAAGTATTCTAGTTTCTACGAGCGGAACGATTTTACTGGCAGACAAATATCTTTTCAACCAATCAGGTACGGGAATAAACAATGGACACCTTTAAGGGTAAAGTTGCAGTCGTGACCGGCGCTTCAAGCGGGATCGGAAGAGCGACGGCGAAGGCGCTGGCCGAGGCCGGTGCAAATGTTATCTCAGTTGCAAGAAGTGCCTCACGTCTTGAATCGCTCAGGGATGAATGCGGCAACGCTCCGGGAAAAATGAAAGTCGTCACCGGAGACGTTACGAATGATGATGACCGCAAAAGAGTTGTCGATTCGGCATTGAAGGAATTCGGAGGCATCGATATACTCGTGCAGGCTGCCGGCATCATCTCCAACGGCACCATCGAGTCGACAACGGACACGCAATGGAGCGACATGATGGACATCAACCTCAATTCCGTTTTTCGTCTGATGCAGCTTGCGCTTCCCTCGCTTATAGAGAGAAAAGGAAACATCGTCAACGTGTCGAGTGTGACCGGAACACGGTCTTTCCCCGGGGTCCTGGCCTATTGCGTCAGCAAGGCCGGTGTTGACCAGCTTACCAGATGTTCTGCGCTCGAGCTTGCACCGAAGGGAGTCCGCGTCAACGCCGTCAATCCCGGGGTCGTGGTGACAAACCTGCACAAGAACGGCGGCATGGACGAGCAGGCATATGCGAAGTTCCTCGAGCATTCGAAAGACACCCATCCGCTCGGCCGCGCGGGGACACCGGAAGAGGTGGCGGAATTGATTCTCTTTCTTGCTTCCGAGAAGGCGGGATGGATTACCGGCGTGAATTACAGCGTCGATGGCGGCCGCGCACAGACTTGCTTCAGATAATCCACCTTCAAGCCCTTCAAAGCAGGAACCGCGGCCGGGCGAATCCCGGCCGCGGCTTGCATCATTTCAATTCGTCAAGCGACTTCTTCGCCGGCTTAAGGTCGGGATCCAGCTTGAGAGCCTCCTGGTATTCCGCCCTCGCCGATTCCTTATCGCCCATCTTCTGATAAATCATTCCCATTCGCCAGTGAACCGCTGCGTAGCTCGGATTATTCCTCGCGAGAGGGAACGTCATATATTTTCTGAAGTCGTCGAGTCCCTGCTTGAGATTTTGTCCTGAGAGGAGTTCAGCCTTGCCGCGCTGGTAGTAAACAGGAGCATTCGTCGAATCCGCTTTCAGGGCCACGTCAAACATGTCCTTTGCCTTATCTGGTTCTTTCACCTCCAGGTAATAGAGGCCGACCCAATAGTAAAGTCCCGATTTATGCTCAACGACTTTCCCTGCCCTTGCCAGTAGGTCGTCCGCCTTTGCGTTCTGCATGTTGGTCATGTAGAGCCACCACAGGCCTCTGTACGCCATGGCTTTTTCCGGAGACATTTCTATCGCCTTAAGGTATGCCGACTCGGTGTCCTTCAACTTCTTCTGGTATTGGCTGATCCTGGCTTTGGCAAGGTATCCGGCATAGGGATCAAGCGTCATTATCGTGTCGGATTCCGCAACGGCCTTGCTGACACTTCCCCCCATGATCCCCGGGGCCTGCAGGTAGTACTCTATGAGACTTTGTTTCGCAGCGACATACTTCGGGTCTGCACTCGCGGCAGACTGGAACTGCTTCAGGCAATCTTCTGCGGCTCCGATCTTGCCGAATATGCCGGCCTTCTGTGCCTTCACCCCGTACGCATTCCCAAGCATAAGATGGTACTTTGCATTTGCCGGACTGAGAGCGACGGCCTTCTTCAGGTAGTCGATTGACTTTTCGTAATCGTCGCTCATGTTGA
>JBJKPN010000163.1:0-8089 GCA_046706365.1 Candidatus Kryptoniota bacterium
GCCGAGCACAGGCCTTCCGAACTGAGCGGTGGAGAACAGCAGCGAGTCGCCGTCGCGAGGGCGCTCGTAAATAATCCGAAGGTCATCCTGGCCGATGAACCGTCCGGCAATCTCGACTCGGTCAACGCGGAATCGCTGCACCGTCTTCTTCTTGATCTTTGCGGGAATCATAAGACCACATTTCTTATCGCCACGCATAACGACCACCTGACCGGACTGGCACACAGGGTGTTCAAGATACAGGACGGCAAGCTGGTCGAGTAGCGGCATTGCCGGTTCTAAAACAGTGATTGTAACTGGCCGTATGGAATATTAAATTCTGTCACCGGGCACGTAGCTCAATTGGATAGAGCGTTGGCCTCCGGAGCCAGAGGTTGTGGGTTCGAGTCCCACCGTGCCCACTTCGCAGATGATTCCTCTCCCGTTGTCGTGAATCACACCCTCTTCATTCAAACGTCCCTAAATTTATCTAAATGGATCCGGGCGGGCTTCTTCACGCGGCTTGCCGGTCTCTGTTTGCGGTGGAGGTTGTCCAACTGAAAGTCAAGGGCTGTAAATGATCGACAAGTGTCCGGAATGTTCCTCGACGGATGAATTTCAACATGATTCTCCGGCTTCGTTATGGGAAGCGATATTAAAAATGTTCGGAGTGTTGACGATCAAGCGATGCGTCAACTGTAATGCTTCAATCTATCTGCTGTTCGGAATCTATATCACGTCCCGCAGGAGACTACTCAGGCTTTCGGAGGAATCGTTCTGGATCGGGTTCGTGATGTTGCTGCTTGCTGCCGGTTACATGATCTTCGAGATCCTTGTAGACTGACATCTCTCTGAGTTCGACTCATCATCACCATCGACAAGTCACGGTCCAGTCCCTTTCACATGATTGCCCGTTTTGTGTATATTTTCAGAAAAAATCACGCAGAAAGCTTCCTGTTCCCAGAATTCTTCCATGAAAATAGCCAGAGTATTCGTCATACAGTGCATCTTGTTGTTTGCCAATGTGGTGCAGGCACAGACCGGTTCTTATGAAATAGCGGGAAAGTTCTTCCCATATCTTGAGAAAAGTGAACCCAGGGTCGCGCTCGTTCTTTCGGGCGGCGGATCCAGGGGAATTTCCCAAATCGGCGTCATCGAAGCCCTTGAAGCCGCCCACATTCCCATCGACCTTGTCGTGGGCACAAGCATGGGAAGCATCATTGGCGGTCTGTTCGCGTCGGGCTACTCAGGACACCAGCTTGACTCCATCGCTCTTTCTCAGAACTGGAACCAGTTGCTCGCACTCTCCGACGCAGTGAGCCGGAGTGATCTTTTTCTTCAACAGAAACAGGACGAAGAACAGAGTTTCCTGGTAATTCGATTGAACGGATTTGAACCTGTACTCCCTTCGTCACTCGCGAACGGCCAGCGGCTCACGACTCTTCTTACGCGTCTCGTTCTCAACGCCCCCTTCCGGGTGGTGCATTCCTTCGACGACCTGGCAATCCCTTTCAGGTCTGTCGCCACAGATAAGATATCAGGAATAAGGGGAGACATCTCGACTGGAGATCTCGCTCAGGCGATGCGTGCCAGTTCGACGGTGCCCGTCGTCTTCACTCCGATACGCGCCGACTCGATGAGGCTTGTGGACGGCGGACTGGTCTCCAATATTCCTGTCGACGTCGCGAAGAGCATGGGTGCGGACCTGGTCATCGCCGTAAACACGACAAGCCCGCTGCGGTCGGAAAGGAACATCGAAACTCCATGGGACGCGCTTGACCAGGTTACCAGCATAATGATGCAGCAGTCCAACCGTCTTGAACTCGAGAAAGCTAACGTGGTTGTCACTCCCGATCTCGACGGTCACCTGGCATCCGACTTTCACAACCTCGATTCCCTCATATACCAGGGACGAATTGCCGCCGAATCGAAAATCGGAGAGATCGATTCTCTCTACCGGATCGCGCAGGCGAAGATGAGGCGTTCCGAGCTGAAGGACGGCAGGAACCGGATCATCATGAATGAACCCCATCTTCAGACTGACGATACGCTTGCTGCTCCTCCTCCATATGAGTCGAAATCATTGCTGCTGATTTCCAGGGTCAGATTCTATGACGCCTACAGGCTTCCGGATTCCGTTTTGATACGCCCTTTCACCGAGCTTCTCGGTCACTACGATACGCCGGTCCAAATCAATAAGGCTTGCAAAGACCTCATCTGGATTTACCGGCGAAATGATCTTGGAATGGCAAGGATCACGCAAGTCGCCTACGATTCGCTGAACTCGGTTCTTAATATCACAATAGATGAAGGCGAGATATCCCGGATCATGCTGAAGGGAAATACCGTGGCGAAGCCTTTTCTCATAAGAAGGGAATTCCCGCTCGGCCCAGAGGATCTTTTCACCACCAGCCAGGCAATAGAGGGGATCAACAACATTTACAGCACCAACCTCTTCAGCCAGGTCCTTCTCTGGACGCAGTTTGACCCGGCGTCCACGTTGACGATAGATGTAACTGAGAAAAGTTCACGCCTCCTGAGGTTTGGCCTGAGAGCCGACAACGAACGAAACGGACAGCTTTTTACTTCTCTTTCGGACGACGACCTGTTTGGCACAGGCACGAGAACGGGGCTTCTATTTGCCGGCGGAACAAGAAACAGGCTCGGAGAATTCTTCATCGGAACCACAAGGATATTGAATACCGACCTGACTTACGATTTCCGTGCTTTCACCGGGTTCAGAGATCTCCGCGTTTACGATGACCAGCCGAACCCGGAAGAGCCTAATGTATGGATTCTCGCTTCAGTCGGTGAATACAGAATCATCAGGTCCGGATACCAGTTTTCCATTGGAACTCAGATAAAACGATTCGGAACGGTAAACGCGACTCTGGATTACGGTTGGGACAGGATAAAACCGCTTCACAATTATAGCGGCACTTTTTCGGCACGGCTCGTCGACCTGAAGATCGGCTCGTTTGTGGATACGCGCGACAGGTCGGCGTTTCCAAGGTCAGGCATACTCAGCAATATTTATTTCGAAACCTCACTTAAGGGTCTCAACAGCGAGATGCCTTTTTCGAGGATATATTTCGATTACGAGACTTATCAGACGGCGTTTTCGATTTTCACGCTTAAACAGCACTACATATTCGGGTTCGGCGACAACGCGCTGCCGCTTACCAGGCAGTTCAGCCTAGGCGGTCAGGATCTCTTCTACGGCTTGCGGGAAGACGCGCTCCGCGGAAGACAGATATTGCTCGCCAGCGCCGAACTCCGCGTCAAACTTCCTATCAAGATTTTCTTCGATACTTATCTCGCCGCCCGATTCGACATAGGCGACGTGTGGTCTCAGCAGGAAAACATAGTTATCAAATCGCTCAAGCAGGGGCTTGGACTTTCTTTAGGGTTCGACACCCCTATCGGTCCGCTTGTTGTCGCGGCAGGAAAGGCTTTCTATCCCGGCAAAGGTGACAAGCTGCAAACTTTATCTACTCCATTGCAGTTCTACTTCAAAATTGGGGTGGAGATTCCAACGATAACCGCGTTCCAGTAAGCATCTCCAGTCTTAATGAGATTTCATGCGGCTCGATTCCCGTGAATGCCTGAAATTGTATGGATGGCCAATCGTTCGTAATTTTAGTAAGCAAATTTCAAAAATGGAGACTAGAATGAAAATTAGATCGTTAGAAGCTCTGGAGATTTTGGATTCAAGAGGAAATCCGACTGTTGAAGTAGATCTGCTTCTGGAAGATGGGACGCAGGCGCGCGCGATGGTGCCGAGCGGCGCCTCCACAGGAGAGAAAGAGGCCACTGAACTGCGCGACGGGGACAAGAAGAGATACGGCGGGAAGGGTGTAAAGAAAGCGGTTGAGAACGTCGTCAGGAAGATCGCACCTGAAATCACGAAGCGGGATTTCGCTTCCCAGAAGGAACTCGACTACTTCATGGTCGAGCTCGACGGAACGCCGAACAAATCAGCACTCGGCGCCAACGCGCTCCTCGGTGTATCGATGGCTTATGTCCGGGCATGCGCAGCGAGCGCCGGTGTGCCGCTGTACCAGTATCTCGGCGGTGTCAACGCGAGCCTTCTTCCGGTACCATGCATGAACATTATCAACGGCGGAAAGCACGCGGACAATACGGTCGACTTCCAGGAATTCATGATAGCGCCGTTCAACGCCCCGTCCTTTGCCGAATCGATCAGGATGGGAGCGGAGGTCTTTCACAGCCTGAAATCCGTTCTCAACTCGAAGAAGCTGAGCACCGGCGTCGGTGACGAAGGCGGATTCGCCCCGGACCTCAAGTCGAACGAGGAAGCGATCGAAGTCATCCTGGAAGCGGTCACCAAGGCGGGCTACAAGCCGGGCGTGGATGTTGGCATCTGTCTCGACCCGGCAGCGAGTGAAATGTGGGAAGACGGCAAGTACACTTTCTTCAAGAGTTCCAAGGAGCGCAAGAGCAGCGACGATATGATCAAACTCTGGGAGAGCTGGGTGAAGCAGTATCCGATTCTCTCGATCGAGGACGGTTTGTCGGAAAATGACTGGGAAGGCTGGGCGAATCTGACGAAGACCCTGGGCTCGAAAATTGAACTTGTGGGCGACGACATATTCTGCACCAACAAAGCCATCCTGGCCCAGGCAATCGAAAAGAAGATCGGCAACTCGATTCTAATCAAGCTGAATCAGATCGGAACTGTTACCGAGACTCTCGAGACCATCGAGCTCGCGTACAAGAACGGTTACGGCGCGTTCGTTTCCCACCGCAGCGGTGAAACCGTGGACACAATCATTGCCGACCTTACCGTGGCCGTCAATGCCGGACACCTGAAGACCGGAAGCGCCTCTCGCGGCGAGCGAATCGAGAAGTTTAATCAGCTGATGAGGATAGAGAAGAGACTCGGTTCCGCGTCACAGTTCGCGGGGAAGAAGGCATTCAAGAACGCCTGATTCTCGCCTCTCGGCAAAATTAGTACCTCTGAATGGACTGCCGGAACCATATGGTTTCGGCAGTTTCATTTCTGGGGAACCGTGTCTGCCCTGACGTTCGACGGCTCAAGTGTCCCGCTCTGGTCCCGGCCGTTTTCATTTTGTCTGCCGGACAGTCTCTCGTACAGCCAACCCGCGCTTGCCAGGACGGCGATCCCGACAAGAGCTCCCGCGATGACATCGACCCCGTAGTGGTACCGCATATAAACCGTGGCGAAGATCAACCCCGATCCGAGGGGAATAATGATCATCGCGGACTTGGCGCGGTACTTTATCGCCGTTGCTATGGTTATCAGAGTCATCTCGGTGTGGCCGCTCGGGAAGCAGTCGCGTTGAGCCAGCGCGGCCGCCTTCGCAACGTTCGTGATCGATTCGCCGGAGTTGATGATCTCCCTCAGATACGGTGTAAGATAGAGTCCGGGGAGCTCCTGGTTGAGCTTTGCGAAATTGTAGAGGGTGAACCGCGGTCCGATGGCCGGAACAATAAGGTACCCGGCATATGAAGTGTAGAAGCCGAGCATCAGGACGAAAAGGAAAAAGAAGAATCCGCGTTCGTTGTGGTTTCTCAGTAGATCGATTCCCAGAATGAGCCACAGGAGATAGAAACTGCTGTAGCAGATCTGGAGAAACTCAGTGAGTCCCGGTGTAGCAAGCCTGTCAAGGAGCGCCGTCGGATCGGTGCCGAATATCACGCGGTCCAGCTTGATCAGGACGTAATCCATATCGTGCGGATTTATGGGGTGTACCATGAAGTACATCTCTTTGAAAGTGACGAAGATCAGCGGGATAGTATACCAGCATGCGATAAACCGCAATACGCGATTCCGGTGCGTGTGATCGAGATTCGCCAGGACGACGATTACCGCCGAGAGAGCGATGTTTGTCGCGATAATCTGGATGAAGTATTCCACGCGCGTGTGGAATATCAGCGCCACGAGTGATATCAGACCCATCCCGATTATGTTTAATTTATCGAGCGGCCTCAATTTGCTAATGTCGAACATCGGACTCCAGAATTTTAAAGATATTGTAGATCTCCGCGGGCGTGAAAGTTTCGACACGGCCTGTCCTGAATCTTTGATCAAGCAGCTCGATTGATTGTCTTCCGTATCGCGCGGATACAAAATGCCTGAACATCTTTCTCCGCATGCCGAACGCATCTTTGACGAAACGTACGAAACCTTCCTCATTGTCGAGGCGCGTTCGGTTCTCGAAGACTATCTTCACGATCCGTGAATTCACGCGCGGCCTGGGGCGGAAACAGCCCGGCGTAACCTGGAACAGTCTCTCGACCCGCGAAACAAGCTGAAGTCGAACGGATATCGCGCCGTACTCCTTGGTGCCGGGCGCGCCAGTAAGTCTCAATGCCACTTCGTCCTGCATCATTAACACCGCACTCTGGATTTTCTCCCTTTCATCCACGAGCCGCGAGACTATCCGGCTCGTCAGATTGTACGGAATATTACCGACGACCTTTATCAGCCTGTCCGGCTGGGGAAGTCCATACTCCAGGAAATCCCCGCATACAACCTCGACATTTCCGCGGCCCGAGAAACTCTGTGCAAGTTCTTCCGCGAGAAGGTGGTCCTTTTCCACAGCTATGAGCCTGCCACCGCCAGCGGCAAGGAGCCCCGTCAGGGCACCTCTGCCGGGTCCTATTTCGATCAGTGTGTCTTCCCGGGACGGCGACACTTCGGCTACTATCTTGCGCGATATATTATCGTCTACAAGAAAGTTTTGCCCCAGTGATTTTTTTGCAGGTCGGGATCCGGTCGGACCACCATTGACGCTTCCGGCTTTGCCCCGTACTGTTTTACCTCGTGAAATCACTTAAGGGCCAGGAAAGAATTTGAAATCGACGGCCCTTCCTGCGCGATAGCACCGTTAAAAGACACGATTGTGAAACGAGCATCGTTTGTTGTTCCGCCGGCGACTACTCCGAGCTTGAGTGTGTTGTCAGGCCCGAGCGCAAGGTCGGAATACGACTTCCCCAGATACGAGGCCATCTCTGCACTCAGCGGCGGATAGACCCTCAACGCGAGTTTATAGTCGAGAGTGCCGTCAAAACCGTGCCAGCCGTCCAGCCTGAAGTCGAGCGGTTCTCCGTAAGCTACCAGCCGGTTAAAGTAAACGCGTCCATCGGTAATGTCGATCGTGAATCTTGCGCTCTTGAATCTGGCAGAATCTTTGCCCGGCACTCCAAGGAACGAATAAAGCTTCGTCAGTACGGAATAGCGCCGGAGGGAAACGTTGGATAAATCCATTTGCCCGCGTCCGCCTAGACTCGCGAGATCCAGCTGTCCGGAGTCGTTCAACACCCCGTTTATCGTCAGCGATCCTTTTCCGCTTCCGCCGTAAATTTCGTCCCTGCCCAGATATCTGCGAAGCAGCCGGCCAAAATTAGAAGTAGACAGCCTGGTCCTTACACTGAAAGTGGTCCGGTTTTCCTGGCTGTAATCGGTCCATCCGGATACCGAGAAGCTTCCTATAGAGGATGAGTAATTGACCTTCTTGACTTTTACGAAATAATCAAGAAGCTGCAGACTGGCGGAAACGTTGGTTAGTGAGTCGGTAGGCATCAGGAATTTACCGGCCGTGAAGTCCAGCGAAATATTGGCGGTCGGAAGCCAGGCGAGCAGAGGCCTTCCGATGTTTAAGTTCATATGCGGCAGGAGACCGATCGTGTTGAATATCTTCGAGGAAATTCTGAGTCTCAGACTTGGCATCGACGTCCTGTTCCCGACAAAGGCAGCCTGGTAATCCGTGAGTGTCCCGGTGAGAACCATGTCGCTCGCGCCGAGCCTGATCAGAAGTTTGTTGAAGGTCGCGCGGTTGTTCCTCATGAGGATGCTCCCGTCGCACTCTCCGGTATAAAGCGTGTCTATTCCTACCGGCATTCTTATGAGCGCGTCGGCGAACGTAACGAGACCGTTAGCGCGAACCTGCCTGGATTGGGCGTCGTAGGCCAGGGAATACCTCGCTCTGAGTGAACCGGAGAATTTATCCTCCTTCGGCATGTCAAGGTTGCGCGCGAGCTTCTGGAGGTCAAGGTCCGCCGCGATTCGGGCGGTGGCTTTCACGGGCGGACTGACCGATAATTCGACGGAAGCGAAGTTCTG
>JBJKPN010000164.1:0-6514 GCA_046706365.1 Candidatus Kryptoniota bacterium
CCCCCAGCCTGTCGGACTTCAGGACCATCTTTCAGCAGGTGAGAAACAGCGGCGGTAACGCGCTGAGACTGTGGCTGTATACGAACGGTCAGCACGCCCCGACTTACAACTCGCAGGGATATGTTACCGGTCCTGGCCCGGTGGCTATTCAAAACCTCAGGGCTATACTCTCTTTAGCGCAGCAATACAAGGTGGGACTTGTCCTGTGTCTCTGGTCATTTGATATGCTTGGGAAGCATGAGGGGCTCGATTCGACCCTGCTTTACGCGAACCAGAAGATGTTAACCGATACTTCTTATACAATGGCGTTTGTCCGAAACGCACTCGTCCCGATGGTCGACTCGGTAAAAGACAGTCCGGCAATCATCGCATGGGAAGTATGCAACGAGCCGAACGGGATGGTGACCGGGATGGAGTACTACACTCAGGATCCTACCGTACCTATGTCAGCGGTTCAGAAGTTCACGAACCTCATAGCAGGCGGCATCCACAGGGCGGACCCGAGCGCGCTCGTAACGATAGGAGCGGGGAGTTTTAATATTCTTACCGACGTAAACCCTCCAGCTGGCGCAAAAGAATCACAGCTTAAGGCCGTCAGCTGGATATCACCTGAGGAGCTGCAGTCGATGACGGATAACTTCAACGTCGCCCACAGACTGAACCTGACCACCCAGGAGATGCGGGATTACCTGGAGAGAGTCGCCGCACTGCCTGATAGCAACTATTTTTCAGACAAGAATCTCATCTCAGCCGGCGGCGATTCACTCGGAACGCTCAACTTTTATTGCGACCATTACTACGGAGGAGTATCGTTGTCTCCGTTTACTCATAACTCCTCATACTGGCTCCTTGACAAGCCGATCGTTATTGCCGAGTTCTATATGCAGAATACCGATGGGGTATCCGCGACAAATCTTTTGCAGACAGTTTACGCGAACGGATACGCCGGTGCTCTTGTCTGGTCATGGACGGATTTTCCCAAGACACCGAGTAATCCGAATTACGCGGCGACGGACACATGGGCATCGCTCCGACAGATGTGGAGTATGCATAAGCAGAATATAGATGTCTTCGGTGCCGACTGGCCGATAGTGTCTTTAGTCACCCCGGTTAACAACGCTTCCTATCCCGACAGCTCGCGGATGACGCTTGTTGCCGCGGTCGTCGATACCGGAGATACCGTCACACTTGTCAAGTTCTATAGTGCCGATACGCTGCTTGCACAGGTTACCGTCCCGTTCGACACTTCATCCGACACTCTGTTTTACTCCTACGAGTGGAAGAACCTTGCGCCCGGAAACTACTCCGTAACTGTTGTTGCCTTAAACAAGCAGGGGCAGACCGATTCGTCGTCTGCGGTCATGTTCTCTGCCGGCACTCCGCCGATGACTTATATACCCGCCAGCAAAGGCGTTGCCAACAATTCCAGCATCACGTTGAAAAGCGACGGCACCGTGCAAGGCGGATCGTACTTCGACATTCAGACGAACGATTCGAATGCGACCGTCACCTGGCAATTCAAGAACATTTCGTCTGCCGGAACTTACCCTGTCTCTTTCGGATTCCAACTCCACTACGCTTCTCCTAAGACGCAGTTTGTCAACGTCAACGGTGTTCGCATGGACACGGTTGTGTTTCAGGGATCCACTACAGGCTGGCTGTCTGAGACAATTGAAGTCCCCCTGGTAACCGGCACCAATACAGTACAGGTTCAGATGTCGTGGGGATGGATGTACCTTGCCTACCTCGGCGTGCCCACAGACATCGTTACGTCCGTGGTGGCGAATGGGAATATTCCGGAGAGCTATACGTTGAGCCAGAATTATCCGAATCCGTTCAACCCGTCGACGAAGATCGAATTCTCGCTTCCAACCGCCCAGCATGTCAGCCTTATCGTATATGACGTGCTTGGGCAGGAAGTCCGGGTTCTTGCCGATCAAAAAATGGCACCAGGCACTCACGTGTTAAACTTCAATGCCTCCAGCCTGAGCAGCGGCGTCTATTTCTATCGCCTTATCGCCGGCAATTACATCGTGACTCGGAAAATGCTCTTGTTGAAGTAATCTCCGGCTACACCGGACTTGTATGCGTTAGGTCTTTCCTTCTTATGTGTCGTCTCCAACCGGAGGCGGCACATTAAGATCGGGAGCTTTTCAAAACTAAAAACATCCAGCGGCAATCTTAGGGAGATTAACAGATGAAGTACGGTTTCTTCGACGACGAAGCCAGGGAATACGTAATAACGAGTCCGATGACTCCTTATCCGTGGATAAACTATCTCGGGAATCAGGAATTCTTTTCGATCATATCAAACACGGCCGGTGGGTACAGTTTCTTCAAAGACGCGAGACTCAGGAGGATCACCAGGTTCAGGTACAACAACGTGCCGCCTGACATGGGCGGGAAATATTTCTACATAAAAGACGGCTCCACGGTCTGGTCTCCCGGCTGGAAACCGGTGAAAGCCGATCTCGACTCGTATGAGTGTCACCACGGACTCGGATACACACGCATAATCGGGAAAAAGAACGACCTCGAGGCGGAAGTCCTGTACTTCGTGCCCATAGATTTTACGGGGGAAGTCCAGAAGCTGCGATTGAAAAACCGCGGGAAGTCTCCGAAGAACTTCAAGGTCTTCTCGTTCGTTGAATGGTGCCTCTGGAACGCGCTCGACGACATGACAAATTTTCAGAGAAACCTGTCGACGGGCGAGGTGGAGATCGACGGCCCGGTCATCTACCACAAGACCGAGTACAAGGAGAGACGCAACCATTACGCATTCTACTCGGTGAATGCGCAGATATCCGGTTTCGACTCGGACCGCGATAGCTTCATCGGACCGTACAACGGTTTCGAGAACCCCGACGTGGTGGCCCGCGGAGAATCGCGCAACTCCGTGGCCCACGGCTGGTCGCCGATAGCGTCGCACTCGCTCGATGTTACCCTTGATCCCGGTGAAGAAAAGGAGTTTGTATTTCTGCTCGGTTATGTCGAAAACGAACAAGCAGAGAAATTCGAATCGGACAGAACAATAAACAAGAAAACATCGCGCCGGATGATCGAGGCCGTTTCGACGCCCGCTAAAGTCGGGAAGATGTTCGATGAATTGCGCTCCTACTGGGACGGCCTTCTTTCAGTCTTCACGCTGGAAGGGAAAGACCCGAAGTTGGACAGGATGGTGAACATATGGAACCAGTACCAATGCATGGTTACGTTCTGCATGTCGAGGAGCGCCTCGTATTTTGAATCGGGCATCGGTCGCGGGATGGGATTCCGCGATTCCAACCAGGACCTTATCGGTTTCGTCCACCAGATTCCCGATAAAGCGAAGGAAAGAATCCTGGACATCGCCGCCACCCAGCTGGAAGACGGCGGAGCATATCACCAGTACCAGCCTCTGACGAAGAAAGGGAACAACGAAATCGGCGGGAACTTCAACGACGACCCTTTGTGGCTGATACTTTCCACATCAGCATATATCAAAGAGACCGGCGACTGGACGATACTCGATGAGCCTGTCCCGTTCGACAATGATGCTTCATCTGCGCAGCCTCTCCTCGAACATCTCAGGCGATCGTTCTACCATGTGGTGAACAATCTCGGACCGCACAAACTGCCGCTCATAGGCCGCGCCGACTGGAACGACTGCCTCAATCTCAATTGCTTCTCGAACAACCCCGACGAGTCGTTCCAGACGACGGAGAACCGGAAAGGCGGTACCGCGGAGTCGGTCTTCATCGCCGGCATGTTCATCCTATACGGCGGAGAATATGAGACCATGCTCCGGCGTATGAAGAGAACCAGTGAAGCCGACGAGGTGAAGTCGCACGTAGAAAACATGAAGAAGGCGCTCGACTCGTCTGGCTGGGACGGTGAGTGGTTCCTGAGGGCGTATGATTTCTTCGGGAAGAAAGTCGGCAGCCGGGAGAATGAGGAGGGACAGATCTTCATCGAGCCGCAGGGAATGTGCATCATGGCGGGCGCCGGTTTGAACGATGGGCGTGCTACCAGGGCGCTGGACTCTGTAAAACAGCGACTGGACTGCGAGTACGGGATAGTCCTCCTCAATCCAGCCTTTACCAGATACCATATCGAATATGGAGAAATATCGACATATCCGAAGGGTTATAAGGAAAACGCAGGCATCTTCTGTCACAACAATCCCTGGATCATGATCGCGGAGACTATGGTCGGAAACGGAGACCGTGCATTCGATTATTACAGGAAGATCGCCCCGTCTTACCTTGAAGAAATAAGCGACCTTCACAAGATGGAGCCCTACGTGTACCCTCAAATGATCGCAGGGAAAGACGCGTTCAAGCCCGGCGAAGCGAAGAACTCATGGCTGTCCGGTACAGCGGCATGGACGTTCTACGCAATTTCCCAATACATCCTCGGCGTCAGGCCAGGCTATGACGGCCTGATTATCGATCCATGCATACCGAAGAATTGGGAAGGTTTCACTGTCAGGAGAAAATTCCGCGGGGCGGCGTATGAGATATTCGTCTCAAACCCGCAGCATTTGTCCGCAGGAGTGAAGAGTCTGATTGTCGACGGAAAGAAAGTGGATGGCAATGTCGTGCCGGTCTCCGCGGGCGGAGTCCACAAAGTGGTAGTAACGTTGGGTTGATTGCGGGCAACTGTGTGTGGTTAAATTCACATCTGGTACTATCAGACCAGAGTGATCGCCACTGCGATACTCATGACGGTTGATTTGTCGGAATTCATTCTTAACTTGCACGAAAGATTGGGAAGCTGAGTTGAATAAGTCGGTTATTCTGTTGGATATCGTTCTACTCGCGGTGGTCGGATACTTCACGTGGTACATGGCCATTGATTATCAGACTTTCTACGGGAGGGCACACATGCCCTTCGCCCTGTGGGTGATCGACACGATCGATCTGTTCATTCACGAAGGAGGTCATTTCTTCTTCGGATTCATGGGACGGCTGATATACTTCATGGGCGGTTCGCTCATGCAGGTGGTGTTGCCTGGACTTGCCGTCTGGGTATTTCTGAAGTCCGGCTTCAGGACTCTCATCGGCACGCTGTATTGGCTAGGGCACAACCTGATAAACGTCTCGGTCTATATCGGCGACGCGCCGTACAAGAGGCTGCCGCTGATATCGGACTCGGCCATCCACGATTGGAACTGGATTTTCAATCACATCGGAGATATGCAGCTTGCCGCACCCGTCTCGACGATTGTGTACGGAGCCGGTGTAGTAGTTTGTGCCGGCGCCGTGTTGACTGCCGGATACTTTTTGGTAAGCGATATCCGTGAAATCTTTTTTGGAGCAGCTTGAGATGATAAAGCATATTATCTTCTTCAAATTCAACGCCGGAACGACGGAGCAGGACATCGAGACATTGGCGGAAGGACTCGGCTCCCTTCCTTCCGCGATCCCGGAGATAAGAAGCTACCAATTCGGCCCGGATGTCGTCCGTTCCGAACGGGCGTATGATTTCGCGCTCGTGTCGTCCTTCGACGACCTTGAAGCGCTGCGTCGTTACAGCGCCCATCCCGAACACCAGAAAGTCCTGAAACATATAAACGCCATATGCGTCAGTATCAAATCGGTCGATTTTGAATGCAAAGAATGATTCGGCTTTAGTTATACGCCGTGAGAATGTGGCGCGAAATATAGAGTGAATCGGAAGATTCCCGGTCATCCTTCCAGTAAAAGCACACTGCGCTCCGGGACTGTTCAGAAATCAAGGGACGAAAGGGCTTATGTCTGAAACTATACTCGAGACCCAGGGGCTGAGCAAGAAATTCGGCAGCCGCTGGGCGGTGAAGGATCTTAATTTGGATGTACGTGCCGGCGAGATATTCGGCTTTCTCGGTCCGAATGGCGCAGGCAAGAGCACGACGATCAGAATGATACTCACGCTGCTTCTGCCGACTTCCGGCAGCGTCAGGATATTCGGCGAAGATGTCAGGCGGAACCGCGGCTCAATCCTCTCACGCGTTTGCGGGATAGTCGAGAAACCCGACTTCTATCTCTTCCTTTCCGCTTACAAAAACCTCGAACTTCTCGGATCCCTCTCAAGGAAGATATCAAGAAGCGAGATCTACGACGCGCTGGAGATAGTGGGATTGAAATCCCGCGCGAACGACAAGGTCAAGACCTTCTCGCACGGCATGAAGCAGCGACTCGGCATAGCGCAGGCCATTCTGACAAGACCCGATCTTGTGATTCTGGACGAACCGACATCGGGTCTCGACCCTCAGGGCATGAAGGAAGTGAGGGAACTTGTCCTCCGGCTTTCACGTGAACATGGTACAACCATTTTCCTTTCTTCGCATCTTCTGACCGAAGTTGAGGCCGTGGCACAAAGGATGGCTGTGCTCAATCACGGCGAACTCATTGCTCAGGGCGCCGTCTCGGAACTCATGAACAACGGATCCTCGTATTATTCCATCCTTGCCTCACCGCTGGACAGTGCATTGGAACTTCTTCGGAAGGTCGGCTGGGTCGAGATCGTTGCAACCGGAAACGGTGTCGATGTG
>JBJKPN010000165.1:0-21847 GCA_046706365.1 Candidatus Kryptoniota bacterium
GGTATGGCCGGGACCTTCGGACTCAAGAAACAGTTCTACGACCTTTCAATGAAAGTAGGCTCCCCGCTCTTCGAACAGATTCGCGACGCGAATGTGGACTCGGTCGTGACGACCTGCGGGACCTGCAACATTCAAATTACACAGGGGGCAAAGATCGAAGTGGAACATCTCGCAAAGCTCCTATACGAAAGCTATCAGAGATTTGACGGAAAGAGCATCGCGGCAAGCGTTCGTCAAACCGCGCAGGAGGAGACGAAGGCAGAAGACACGACTTTCCGGGAGATTGAATAGAAGTTCCGAAGCACCGCCCGAAAAGGAACTCACCCCAAACAAAAAATGACGGACCAGGCAGACCTGGTTCTGCCACAATTACGTTTTCGTTCGCAATCAATCTCGTGTTTCTACACCAGCTTGCCGACAAGATTTCCGAGCCATGCGGCGAGCAACGCAACAACGATAGAGCCGACAATATTAGTCGCTGCGGTTATGTACGATCCGTTCTTGAAGAGCTCTAATGTTTCATACGTGAAGGTTGAAAACGTCGTGAACCCGCCAAGGATCCCGATGGCTATGAACGCCTTCAGGTTAAGACTCACAAGAAATCTGTCATCGGCGATCGTCAGGAAGAATGCAATCACGAAACTCCCTATTATGTTCACTGCGAATGTGCCGTAGGGGAAGTCGGCTCCCATGATGGCATAGACCCATCCGGACATGGCATATCTCAGTACCGACCCAATACCTCCCCCGACGAAAATGATAGCAGCCTTTATCACCAATTTCCTTCTTATTTATGTAAACAAAAAACTCCTGCCGCAGACGTTCTGCAACAGGAGTCATCATTCAAAATCTCAGAAGTTTATTTTAGTTGGCGAACTCCATCACCAACGCAGATAGTTTACGAAATTCCGGCCAATGTTACAATCATTTGATTCTCAGTTGTTCTTCGCACCTTCCTGGATCCATAGCCTTATTGTTTGGATAAGAGTATCCGGGAGAGCTGCCCTGCCGTACGGCATTCTTGGCCCGGCAATCGGATTCCCGGTAACCTTGTAGTAGAGATAGCTGCTGTCGGGATAGAAGGGTTTGACTCTCTCGTAATTCGGCAGCTCAATGCTTGGTACGTTTACCAGATTCGCGTACGATTGCCCTGCGACGAGCGACATCCCGTCCTGCGGTGTAGGTCCGGCATGACACCCGGTGACTGCACAATTCGAGTCGAAAATCGGCTGGATCTGCTTGGAGAAGCTGACACCGGTGTCTGCGGGAGGCTTTGGCGGAGGACTCACTGGGTTCGGATAAAACGGCTTCGAGCAGGATGCAACTGCAACGGATATACATAAGGAGACCGCCAGCACTGCCGAACTAATCTTGTCACTGATCCCTTTCATCTCTGGTCAACAACAAGAACCGTGCGGAGTAAAGTTTCCCCGAACCTGCGGAGTTATTTCAGAAACATGGTTTCATAGACGTTGGGGAGGTTCTTCCTGTTCTTCCCGCCCCCCTGCCACTCACTCGCTTTGGCGGCAACTGTCCTGAACTCACCCACACCGCCGCCGCCGTGGTCGTCCTGCGCCCCGACCAGGATGGAAATCCTCCAGTCTTTGTTTGGCCGCCCGACGACACTTACCGGCAACGAGAAACTGATTTCTCTCGTTCTGACATCACCGAGCGTGTTTGCAGTGTCTGCCATCGTCGGGACATAAGCGGCAATTTTTTTCCCGTCATTATTGTACACTTCAATTCCGCCGCCGACATAGATGACGCGTTGGTAGCCTCTGCCTTCCGGAAGGACATATTCCGAGTTGCGTCCCAGCTCACGCCGGCCGCCGTGACCGTCTCCGATCGCTATCGCCGCGAAGGTCAGCTGATACCCGTATTCCGGATGCCACATCGGGTTGACAAGGTTCTTGAATTTCAATCTGAAGTACACGTCATGGCTGTCATAACTCACTTCAGCATGCGTCAGGTCGAGTATTCCCGGTTTGAAATTCTGATTGAGCGGATAGACATACTTCCCATTAGGTCCCCTGTCATCTCCTACTGGAGCAGATGCGGCGGCAAGCAGAGCGGCCTTTGAATCGGCCCGCTTAACATCTGCGGAATTCAGCACATCGAATTTCTTCTCCTTGAGGAACTTCCAGTTCGGGTTCATTTCGGGCGTTTCAAAGTGCAGGTTGTCGAGCGCCGTATTGTGAGGTAAGTCAACCGCGATACTGTTGATCTGGAAGGGCGTGCCGTTCTTTTCGGCGGTAACAGAATCTTTCACGAATTTCAGAGTTACAGGGTCACTCCCCGAAAGATAGAAAGAGGTGCGAATTTGTCTCGTCTTGCTTTTCATAAGGAATATCCTGAAAACAGTGCCGTGAACACTGTCCCGCGGCATGATCTCTATTTCCTGCGGATCTTCCGAAAACCGATACGATATGTCGTAACTATTCGAGCTTCCGCCGTTCAGCCGGAAGCTTACGTCGCGAATAGAATCGGGAAGTCTCGGGGAAAGGACGACCGAGTTTTGGGCGGCATCCATTTGCACGCCGAAATAGTCATCGTAAAACGACCCGATAAACTCGGCAAGACTCCATGCCTGGCTGAACGCGCCCGATTCGCGGGGCATTGTCTCCCCCTTTCGTGGAAATGCATCGAACAGTTCGGGAAGCGTACCGGCGGCCTTGCCGTGCAAAATCTCGTTGGCCAGGAAGTCCGTACTCCTGAATGCAAAATTCTGTTCCATCTCCTGCGTGAGATCCGATACGAGCGGTCCCGTCAGCCACACCCATACGGTTCCGTTGTGATATGCCGCGTCGGGAGGATAATACGGCTCGTCATGGTGATACGGATGAAAGTCCGGATTCCCCTGGTAGAGCGAGGCGACGCCCCACGGGTAAGTTAGCTTCTCCACAACAGCCTTCAGAATATTGGCCCGCACTTCCCTGCTGTCGACAGTCCAGAAGGCAAACAACTGATTCGGACGCAATGTCGAGTCGGGAGTACCATCCGATGTTATCCGGTCGTAGAGATAGCCGGTCTTCTTGTCGACATACTTCAGATTGAACTCGTAAATAAGCTGCTTGGCCATTGCCGTTGTCATCGCGTGAACTTTCCGGTCCCCCGCGAATGACGCCATAAACCTTGTTGCCAGAAGCTGCTGGAGCCAGAGTGCTTCCACATCGACTGCCCTGTTTCCCCTGGGCGAATATGGACCGTCGGGGCCGACGGCGTCCATCCATGTCTCCTGGTCGCCATGAATAAGAAACAAGTCTTTGTCCATGTGATACTTGACAGTGCCGAGAAAGGCGCGCTTGACAGCCGGATAAATTTCAAAAAGAAAATTCCTGTCGCCCGTCATCGAGTAGTATAGGAATGCGTCGTAAACGAACCTCGGTGTTGCGTCGGCAGTATTGTAAAGGACTTCCTTAGGCGTAATCAGGTTTGGTATCCTGCCGTAATTCGTGCTTGTCGAATCCGTATCCTGCTTGGCGGCAAAGTCAAGAAGTATTCGCATCGCGGTCTGAAAGTCTCCCGCCCAGAGCGCGGCGGCAGGAAGCGAGACAAAGGTGTCCCTCCCCCAATAGTCGTTGAACCACGGAAGCCCCGCCCATATCCCTCTCATTCCCTGATTCGTCATCAGAGCGTCAAGGGACAGTTTTGCCCAGGCGATTGCCTTATCGAGTTCGCGGTTTCCGGTATCTATGAAAGACCGGTCGAGGACATCCTGCATTCGCTGTTTGCGCAGTTCAAGAAACTCCCTGTACCTTCTAACCAGGGTAAATGCGGCATAATCGGCGTTTATTTTCGTCTTTGCGCAAGTGACAACAATCGCCAAGTTTTTGCCCGTCATCTCAAAACCTTCGGGCGAAACGAACGGGCCGACTCTCGTGCTCTTGCTGATAACCTTGTGTCTGAAACAGCCCACGGCCACCCACCTCCCATGGCTGCCGGTCGGGACAGACTTGTTCTCGAGCACGTTTGACCCGGCACCGCTGATTGAGAAATCATCCGCACTTGCCGCGTTATACAGCAATCTGAAATCGAATGTAGTCGCCTTTGGTGAACTGAGCTGAACGACAAATGCATCAAGGCCGTCAAGGAGAGTGAAAGTCTCGACAACTCCGTTCCCATATCGGCGCACCAGCCTGTCGGGATAAACAGTCACCTTGGAATCGGCACGGTTCAGCTCCTTTCCATCAGCGCTGATCGTATAATCCTTCAGTACAGGCTCGTTGTAAACCGTCCAGCCCTGATAGGGTGCGGTATTCATCCCGTGCACTTCGCCGAAGTAGAAACCCGCTTCCTTATTGGTGTAACTGTACCACTTCGTCTCAGGCCCGGCTTTTATGCCCAGGCTGTCGATCCGCACAACGTTCGGGTGCATGCCACCAAAAAGCATAAGTGCTATCAAAGCAAACATATTTCCACCTTACAAGTTTTAGCTGTTCTGAAGGTCGCCGACATCAGTTTGGAGGATGCCTATGCTGGCAAGATTAGAGCAACGACGTCGTGGGAAGGCAAGCCGTTTTCGCGGCATCACGTAAACGATGGGAGTAGGCTCGACTGGTTTTGACTCGACGTTTGAAATTGCCACATAAATGGCCAGGGCAAGAAATAGGATCAACGCTTTCACTGAGCAAATTTAAATTACGCCGCGATAATTTGAAAGGTTGAGGGGTGACCATAATTGGTGTCATTGATTCGCAACGGCCGGTTGTTAAATTGACATATGAAATTCATACCTCTGTCCGCAATTGCGCTTGCCGCAGCCCTTTCACTCTCGCTGCAATCATGCAAGAACACACTCGATTCGGCTACGGGCCAGTCGAGCATCGTCTTCCCCGCATCGAACGTCAGCTATTCGAAACAGGTACAGCCTTTGTTCAACATTACTTGCGCTTACTCGGGTTGTCATGACGACGGGACACAGGCGGGCGGGCTGAGCCTGACAAACTATTTCAGCCTCATCTCTGCTCCGGGAGTGGTAATTGCAAAGGATACTACCCACAGCGTACTGATTCAAAGGATTGAAGGGTTGGGGCCGATCATGCCGCCGCCACCGTTTCCTCCTTTGAATGCCAACCAGATCAAGGGGATTAAGACCTGGGTTCTCGAAGGGGCGAAGTACAACTAAATCAGGCGAACATATCGTTGATCTCGCCCAGTACGGTCATCTGGGCGCGCATTTCCTCGAGTTGACCCGTTAGTTGTTCCTTGTGATCGCGTTCCATCTTCGCCAGCGATAAGAAGAAATCCTTAATCCGGGTATCGTCTGTCATGCCTGCCGCATGCAGGTATTTCTTCTCTGATTCAATTTCACTCTCAATTGCTTCTTCAAGAATCGAAATTAGAGTCTCTTTGATTTCCTTATCATCATCCATATTCGCTCCTTCACTCTTCGGCAACGACCTTGTCGATAATCGACAGCAGACTTTCCGGCTTTTTCTGACCGGCGGCGATCTCCCTGACGGCCTCGATGGGCAGCATTCCCGTGCTCTTGATCGCCCACATAATTCCGGCAAATGCCGCGCCGGCCGGAGAATATTTGCGTCTTAATGGAAGCTTTGCAATTTTTCCCCGACATTCAGGAATCTCAAGCCCTTCATCTGCGACTATCATTGTATCTCCGTCCGTCCGGTTGAAAACTCCCTGTGCAGTCAGTTCCCTTACGCCGTCCTCGGACGAGGCCACAATAATGTCCGGATTGTCGATTCCGGTGTAGTGTATTTCGTCCTGCGACAACACGACTTCCGAGATTGAGAACCCGGATCCCTGAGTCACAGGGTTGTCGTTCTTCTGAGTTGCATTAGCCCCGCAGAGGACGGCCGACTGAACGAGCATGTACGCCGTCGACTGTACCCTCTCGCCCGCCGTTCCGCCGATTACTATCCCGACCTGCCCTCCAAGGGAGCCCTTGAACCTGGGCACTATGCCTTTTGGTTTCGGCTCTTCCTTCTTTTCCGGTTTGGGAAACTTGCTCTTGTATGCTTCGCCGAACTCGACTTTGTCGGTCTTGCGGGAAATGACTCCCAACTCCAGGACTTTCCCGGGCATAATCTCCGCAAGTTTGTTACCGCGTATCGAATTCCCTCTCAATGCGTATTCGGTGCACAGCTCCAGGACCTCGACCAGTGCGAATCCCGGATACGCGATTGCCTCTGCAATGGTGTCGGCAATATCCGAGTCGGTCGCGGTTTTTCTTGCAAGGAATCCTGCGTTCGCTCCCTCGAGAAGCGCAATTATGTCTATCGGCGGAATTATATTCCCCCGTGGAGTCGTCGCCGTCACGAAATCGGGCGGAGAGAAACTGGAGTTCTGGCCGCCGGTCATCCCGAAGAGAAAATTATTGTATAGTATTACCGTAACGTCCACGTTCAACTGCGCTGCATTGACGATGTGCAAGAGGCCGATCATTGCGCCGCCGTCTCCGATAACGACAAGGTTCTTGAGCCTGGAGTCGGCAAGCACGGAATCGGCAATCTCGATGCCCGTCGCAAAAGCTGTCGACCTGCCATGGGTTGTGTGGAACGAATGGACTGTGTCGAAGAGCACGTCGACGAGGCCGACACATCCGATGTCGCTCGTGATGTTGACATGCTGCGGCTCGGCATTTATCTTCACGAGCGCGTCGTTGATCGCATGAGTTATATGATGGTGACCGCATCCCTTGCAAAAAGGGAATTTCGCGTCCACTTTCAGGAAAGACTTGACCGCTTCCTGCGGCGTCTGTTTCGGTTTATTTCCAGCTAAGACTTCTGTCATTTAAGGTCCTTAGTTTACGGCCAGTACAGTCTGTTCGATTCTCCGGGGAGAGATCATCTTGCCGACATCGTTGGCACCGAGCACAATCTTGTCGGACAGGATTCTCTCAATCTGAGACCTGTACAGCCCTCTCATATTTTCTTCGACGATGACGACACTTTTGGCATTGGCAACAGCCTCGACTATCTGCGTATCAGGTATCGGGAAAAGCGTCTGGAGGTTTATGAAGGACACTTTCTTCCCCTGTTTCCTGAGATTCACAACCGCTTCCCTGGCCGTGCGGGCGCTTATCCCGTAACTTATGACCGCGGTCTCGGGATCTTCCGCCTCGCCGCCCGAGGCCGGGTCGATATCGAGCCTGATAATCTCCTTCGACCGGAAGGCTATCTTCTCCTGCAGGTGCCTGAGTACCGCCAAGGTCTCAGCCGAATTCTTCTGCAGCCTGCCCGCCATATCATGAGCAGAACCGGTTATGGTTACCTTCTGCTCCCCGCCGACGGGTGCAAAATCCGGAACGTCTCCGCGTTTCTTGAACGAATAAGTCTTGAACTCCCCGCCGCTGCCGGTGTCGAAGCGTTTGCGCTCGAAGATTTCGGGTTTCTCCAGCTTTTCATAGTCCACGTTTTCGGATGTCATCCCGACTTCCTTGTCCGTCATTACAATCACCGGAGTTCTGAATTTCTCGGCGACGTTGAACGCGTGAAGAGTAAGGTTGTACGCTTCCACAGGGTTCGAAGGCGAGAAAACCGGAATCGTGTAGCCGCCCGCAATAGAGTAGCCCGTAAGAAGCACATCTCCCTGCCCTCCCTGCGTGGCGCCTCCCGTACTCGGACCGAGCCGCTGGACGAGCGCGATGACGAGTGGTGTCTCGGTCATAACCGCGTACTGCAATGTCTCAACCATCAACGAAAAGCCCGGTCCTGAGGTCGCGGTCATTGCCTTGAATCCGCGCTGGGATGCCCCTACACAGAACGCGAGTGCGGAGATTTCGTCCGGCGAGCTAATCGCAACGTCGCCGCGTTTCGGCAGCTCGTCTATCATCGTTTTGTATATGCTGGATGCCGGGGTTATAGGGTAACCGGCAAAGAACCTGCAACCGGCGGCAATGCCGGCTTCGGCAATCATCTGGTTGCCGTTTCTTATTTTAAACAACGACATAAGTTCTCCTCACAAATATCATCTCTCACAAAGGCACAAAACGCACCAAAGGGAAAGCACTACTTATCATGCACAACAGGTAAGGTCACCGCACATTCCGTTTGGCCCCTTTACGACCTTGCGCCTTTGTGAGATGCGCATTCTTGTCCTGGCGCTCTACCGACTTGACTTCCTTGCGGGCCCTCGCGGACAAATCAAGCCTGCCTTCAAGTCTCTCCCATTCTTCATCGACATTTCTCTGGATCGTCTCGATATCGACTTCCTTCAAATGTCTGAACCGGCCCTGCATCCTGATGTAGTCTCTCACGGAGCCGCCCGCGGGCTCGTGCGTCAGCCTGTAGTCGGTACCGTTGTAGATTTCCATCAGCGGGAATACTCTGCTCTCGATCGCCATTCGTGAGATCTTGATGGAATCCTCGGGTTCGAATTTCCATCCCGGGGGGCATGGTGAAAAGACATGGATGAAGCGCATCCCGCGCATTTCCTTTGCCTTCTGAAGCTTCGCGATCATGTCGTCCGGATATGCGACACTCGTTGTGGCAAGATAAGGTATGTGATGCGCGGCAAGGATTTGTACAATATCCTTCTTCCTCTCTGCCTTCGGTGCATCTGTAGGAGTGGTAGTTGTCCAGGCCCCGAACGGGGTTGCAGAACTTCGCTGTATTCCGGTATTCATGTATGCTTCATTGTCGTAGCAGACATAGATAAAGTCCTCATTGCGCTCCGCAGCGCCTGAAAGGGCCTGGAATCCGATGTCGAATGTTCCGCCGTCGCCCGCAAACGCGACGACGGTAGTCTCGTGGTCACCCTGCATTTCGAGGCCCGCTTTAATTCCGCTCGCCGTCGAAGCGGCCGTCTCGAAAGCGGTGTGAAACACGGGAACTCCTGAAGCCGAATATGGTACCGGTCCGTCGATGACCGACCAGCAGCAGGCCGGTATCACGACCACCGTTTTCCTCCCGAGCGCCTTCAGGACATATCTCATTGTAAGCGTTCCACCACATCCCGGACATGCAAAATGGCCCGGCGAAAGAACTTCCTCAGGCGGCAACTGGTATTTTATCTGTCCCATCGCATGTCTCCCTACTTGGTTTCTTTGTGCCCGAAGGCGTCCGATGAAAGATTCCCGCCGTTTGACGGGACATCCTGCTTAGAGCGGAGTCCCACCCAAACGGTCTCGGTCTCCGGTGAATCGTGATTCAACAGATATGAGTATATATCCTTAATGGTTTCCGGCGTGATATCGCGTCCGCCAAGTCCGGCGATGAATCCGAACAACTTCGGCCTTACCGGTGCATTGTATAATACGGCCTTGGTTTCCTGGTAAATGATTCCCGTCGCACCGAACGAGACGTTCCTGTCCATTACACCGATCTTCCGCACCCTTCCGGCGAGGTCACGTATCTCATCCACCGGAAACGGCCTGAACGTCCTGACCTTCATCAGCCCGACTGGGAAGCCGAGACTCCTCAGTTCGTCCACCGCAATGCGCGCCGTGCTTACCGCCGTTGCCGAAGTCATCAGGACTATCTCCGCGTCTTCCGTGCAATATTCTTCTACGAGCCCACCGTATGAGCGGCCGAACTTTTCAGAGAACTCGGTATCCACTTCACGGATCACTTCCCGCGCATCTTCCATCGCCTGGAACAACTTGTACCGCATTTCCATATAAGCTTCCGGTCCGATGAGTGCCCCGAAGGCGTGCGGCTCGTCGGGATTCACCCTGAATGAAGCTTTTCGCTCCGGCAGGAACTCGTCGACGACCTCCTGCTTCGGAAGCGCAACAGGTTCAGAAGTGTGGCTCAACACGAAAGCATCCAGGTTTATCATTACGGGAAGTGACACTTTCTCGGCAACCTTGTAAGCTTGCAGGACCGTGTCGAGGACTTCCTGGTTGCTCTCGGCATAGAACTGGATCCAGCCGGTATCCCGTTGAGAAAGGCTGTCGTTATGATCGACGTAGATCGACCACGGCGGAGCCATCGCGCGGTTCACGTTGACCATCACTATAGGCAGCCTGCTTCCTGCCGACCAATGAAGGAGCTCATGCATAAGAGCAAGCCCCTGGGAAGATGTGGCAGTAAACGCCCTTGCTCCGCTAATCGAAGCTCCGATACAGCATGCCATCGCCGAATGTTCGGATTCTACTTTTATGAATTTCGCATCGAGGTCGTGATGACTGACGATCTCAGACAACTTCTCCACCACGCTCGTCTGTGGTGTGATCGGATACGCAGCGATAACCTGCACTCTCGCCAGCCTGACGGCATGAGAAGCAGCATGTGTCCCTTCAATCACGAGCACCTTGTCGATCGACGGATGCATCAGACCGTTATTCTTTCGAACATCGTTCGGATCATTCATGCCCATTGTGTCTCCTCCTCGACGAGTTCCATTGCCTCCCGCGGGCATTCAGCGACACAGATGCCGCATCCCTTGCAATGGTCGTAATCAATTACATATTCGCCCGACTCGTCCCTGCTTATGGCAACATCGGGGCAGAAGGTCATGCAGACATCGCAATGCAGGCAAGTACCGCAGCTGAAGCATCTCTCCACTTCTTCGTGCGCCTGTGCATCGGTGATTGTCTTGTTGACCTCCCTGAATGACGATTTGCCGCTGTCGGCCTTGATTCTCGGGATCTTGACCCGTTTCTCATGAGGGAAGTAAAATGTATTCACCTCGTCCGGCTTCACGACCGCTTTTGCTTCTCCGTTCGATTTTGCCCGCCAGCCGAGAAATTCGTCTATGGATTTCGCCGCTTCCTTTCCGGCCCGGATTGCATTGACGACAGTCCCGTTCGGATTCGTGGCAGAGTCGCCTCCGGCAAAAATTCCGGGCACACCCGTCGAGTAATTATCGTCGACGAAAATCCGCACACCCTTTTTAAGGAACGAGTAAGGCAGGAACGACAGGTCCGGTGACTCACCTATCGCAGAGATGACCGTATCGACCGGCAAAGTGAAATTGGAATTCTTGACCGGCACGGGTCTTCGCCTGCCGCTTTCATCCGGCTCGCCGAGCTTCATCCTCTGAAGTTCAATCTTCGAAGCTTTGCCGTGACTGCCGGAGACCTTTACCGGGGCGACCAGGAATTCAAACTTGACCCCTTCTTTCTCCGCCTCTTCGATTTCTTCCGGGACGGCCGGCATCTCGGATCGGGTCCGCCTGTACAGTACCGTGACCTTCTTGCCGAGCCGGAGCGCGCTTCTTGCAGCATCTATCGCGGTGTTCCCGCCGCCGATAACGACGACCCTGTTCCCGATTTTAGGCTTCCTGCCGTTGTTGAGTTCATACAGGAACTCGACGCCGCTGTAAACTCCGTTCAGGTCTTCCCCATCAACTTCCATCTTTCGGCTCGAAGCTGCGCCGACCGCGACGAAAACCGCATCGTATTTCTCCAGCTCGTTCCAGGCAATATTCCCTCCGATCCTGGAGTCGACGCTGATTTCGACGCCGCTGCTGACGATATCCGCGATCTCCTTGTTGAGCACATTCTTTGGAAGTCTGTAATGCGGGATCCCGTATCTCAGCATCCCTCCCGGTTCGTGTTCGGATTCGTAGATGACCGCCCGGTAGCCTCTCCGGCCAAGTTGATAAGCGCACGATAACCCGGCCGGACCGGAGCCGATGACAGCTATCTTTTCGCTCTTGCGCGATTCCTCGGACCGGGGGATGTTCCTGTTCCGGAAATTCTTGTCAGCGACAAACCTTTCTATATTGTGTATCGCCACAGCCTCGTCGTACGGCCCCCTGTTGCACTCCCCCTCGCATGGGTGGTAGCAGACCCGGCCGGTTACACCCGGGAGCGGATTGTCTTCCAGAATTTTGTGCCACGCTTCCTCAAATTTCCCATTGCGGACGAGGTCGAAATACTGAGGGATCTTCTCCCCCGCCGGACATCCGGCCTCGCACGGCGACGCTTTGTCCTTGTAAACAGGCCTCACATGACGCCAGCTCCCCGTAGGTATCTTGCGCGTTGACTCGAGCGAGAATGCCAGCGGAGGCATCTCTTCGACTGTGGTGAATTTGTATTTACCCATATCGGCACGCCCTCAGTTTACGTTAATCTTTCCAAGCACTTCTTCCGAAGCCGTCGATTTAACTGCTTCATAAGCTTCCATTGCTGCCGCAGCATTCTCGTCCGGCATGATAGGGACGCCTTCTCTTATAGCCTCGACCACGGCATCGATGCCGACGACTCCCGTAAACTTCGAGAACGCTCCGAGAATGGCGGTGTTGACTATCGGGATACTTCTCGTTCCCAGATTGTGGCTCGCGGCAATGTCCGCCGCATCGACGGCCCCGACGGAGTAGTCCTCCGGAAACCTGAGCAGTTCGACCGGAATAGAAGTATTGACGAGTATCGTCCCCCCTTTTTTCAAACCGGAAAAAACATTCGTCGACTTGATCAGCGTCGCATCGAGAACGATCAAATGGTCAGGTTCATAGATTGCGGTTCGCAGCCTCACGGGTTTATCATCCACTCTCGTGAAAGCCAGAACCGGTGCTCCCCTTCTTTCGACACCGAACGATGGAAACGACTGAGCAAATCTTCCTTCCATGAATATTGCGGATGCGAGAATCTTGGCGGCGATCACACCGCCTTGGCCACCCCTGCCATGCATGCGAATTTCGATCATCCTTGTTCTCCTTCTCCGAAGAAAGCCTCCGGAATGCTTTTTATGCACAAGTACGCCTGCAAGTCGCTCGCTTCTGTAAAGCGCATGAACCCGCAGGTTGGATTTATCTGTCAGTTTTGCCGAACAGATTCACAGTGGATCAAAGGACTCGTAAGTAATCGAGTCAAATGCCGTGCCCGCAAATAGGCTGCATTTAACTCGAATCCGACACCCGCGGGATAAATATTCCACATTGGGTTGCGTCAACCTGCCACATATAAATCCATATGACGTGAAAGCGTCCATTCATCGATCAACACACTGGGCGGGGCACTTTTTCTCATCTACACAATCTCAACCCCGTGAATTTGATGCGCCAATTGACGAAATTATTGCAGCAGAACCTGGAAGGCGGTTCATTCACTTTGCATCTGAAAGAAACAAGACTCCATGACCTATTTAGTCGATACTCACGCTCATCTTAATCACGAAAAATTTCCGGACGTCCCTCTCGTTTTGGAGGAGGCCAGGGCTGCAGGAGTAACCTACGTTATCGTTCCCGGATGGGATCTCCCATCCAGCGAGAAAGCGATTGAACTTGCAGAGAAGCATGATGGCGTTTTCGCCATGGTCGGGTTTCACCCGCACGATGCTTCCAATGCCGACAGAGATTCTTTAAGAAAGATCGCTCAGCTTGCTTTACACGATAAGGTGGTGGCCATCGGAGAGATCGGGCTCGATTATCATTACAACCTCTCGCCGCCTGAACAGCAGAAGAGAGTTTTCGAGGAACAGATAGAAATTGCCAAGTCGGTCAGGCTGCCGGTCTCCATTCACAACAGGGAATCCGATGCCGATCTCACTGCAATCCTGGAAAGACAGTCTGCGAGTGGATGGAATCTCGAGAAGAGATTCGATTACCAGATAAAACCGCAGCCGCGCGGAGTCCTGCATAGTTTCAATTCGATGCATGACGTCGCACTCAGGGCAATAGACCTGGGCTTCTATCTGGGCATCAGCGGCATGGTAACGTTCGGCAAGAAGAATTCGGTCTCCGAATTGCAGGATGTGGTCCGGAGGGTACAACCGGAACATTTCCTTTTGGAGACGGATTCACCTTACCTTGCTCCGGTTCCGCACAGGGGAGATACGAACGCACCTGTATACATCCCCTTCATAGCGGACAAGATCGCACAACTGCAGGAGCTGACGGCAGAAGACATCGGGAGAATCACCTCTTACAATGCATACAAACTTTTCGGAGTCGGAGAAAAGCCTCAGCCCAGGATTACGTACCGGATCAAGGACTCTCTCTACTTGAACCTGACACTGCGATGCGATTCGGACTGCATCTTCTGCGACCGGAAGGGCGAGGCGATGGTAAAAGGTTATAACCTGCACATCGACAAGGAGCCGTCTGCGGAGGACCTAATCGAAGAAATCGGGGATCCCGGCAGATTCAAGGAGATTGTATTCTGCGGTTACGGCGAGCCCACGATAAGGCTCGACGTGCTGGAGGATGTCGCCCGATATGTCAAGAACAATGGAGGCAGAACGAGGCTCGATACCGACGGGCACGGCAATATCATAAACCACCGCGACATTCTTCCTGAGCTGGCCGGTCTCATCGATGCAGTCTCCATCAGCCTGAATTCCTCGGACCCTGAAGAGTATGGCCGCCTTATGGGCACCGGGAATGGGAAGCATTGGGAATCGATGATCTCATTTGCGCGTGAAGCGAAAGATTACATACACGAGGTTTACCTCACCGCAGTCGGGGCAAACGGCGTCGACATAGAAAGGGCAAGGGCATTTGTCGAGAAGGAAATCGGAGTAGCATTCAGATTCAGGCCGTTGTTTAAATGAGCGTGAAGAAAGCAGGAATTGCCGGAGGCTGGAGGATGTGGTGGCGGCTTATGAGACCGCACACCTTGACGGCGGCTGTGATGCCAGTCTTGATCGGCACGGCGATGGCGTATTCGCAGGGTAAATTCGACTCCTTTCTCTTTGCAGCAATGCTCGTTGCCAGCGTGCTTATACAGTCTGCGGTCAACATGTTCAACGAGTACTTCGACTACAAACGAGGGCTTGATACCAGGGAATCGGTCGGCATAGGCGGCGTGATAGTAAGCAACGAGCTTGGAGAGGGGACCGTCCTGTCGACAGCATTCGCTTTTTTTGCCGTTTCCATACTGCTGGGTTTATATATATGTTCGCGTACGAGCTGGTGGGTTGCCGGCGCGGGCTCGGTGAGCATGGCGGTCGGCTATTTTTATTCCGCGGGGACGCGGCCTCTTGCTTACACGCAATTCGGCGAGCTGGCGGCCGGCATATTCATGGGGGTGGTTATCGTAGTCATATCGTACTTCATCCAGACCAGCACGGTTACCATAGCCTCAATTCTGTTTTCAATTCCGATTTCCATCCTGGTCGGAGCGATCCTGCTCGCCAACAATATCAGGGACTCCGAAGGGGACATGGAAAAGGGTCGAAAGACTCTCGCGATCCTTTGGGGCCGGCAAAAGGCAATTCAATATCTCGGGAAGATATTTGCCGCATGTTTCGTATGGACGCTCGGACTCGTTTTGTTCAAGCTCGTTACTCCATGGGTTGTTGTCGTGTTCATCAGCACGCCGAAGGCGGCGCAAGCCCTGAAATGGTTCCGTAGCGGGACGACACCGCCTGAAATGATGCCTGCCATGAAGGCGACCTCGCTGCTTCATACTGAATTCGGACTCCTGTTTTCACTCGGCCTGATCATGGGAAGATTCTTCGCATTCAAATAACGTTGGCGGGAGGAATTGAGAGCGGCCGCTCTTTGCATAAGACATGTGAAATCGGATGAACTGCGCGTTCTCTGCGAAAAGGGACAAATGCACATGGAGTAGGCTGGAAAATCCGGACAAGCCGAAGGAACGCACATTGCCCGAAACCATGACGCATATCCTGCCCGCCTTGCTGTTTGTATTTTTAGCATGCCTGAGATAAATTTTGTGAGCCATTTAACGCCGAGGCTGGATCTTAGAGATGACGAAGCAAAAACCTAAGGGCAGGTCTTTGAGAGAAGATTTCGATGATTCCTTGTTTGAGGCTTTCGCAAAGACTTGCGAAGTAGCATTGGCCGGCAATGCCGACTTCAGGGAAATAACTGCAGGATTACAGAAAAAACTGAGTGAGCTCACTGAGTCTCGCTCCATTTCTCTTCTTCTACCGGATGAGACACGATCATTCGTAAATCTGTTCTCCAGCTCTGACGACAATGCCCATCTACCCGGAATGCGATTCGAGTTCAGCGAGCCGGAAATAAAACAGCTCGCGGAAGCAACCCATCCTGTTCATATCGAAAAAGGGTCTCCTGCCTTTCGTAGTATCAAGGGGAGACTTTTCGACAAGGACGGGATCGAAACGGTGGCCGTGTTCCCACTCAGATTCGACTCGGAGTTTCTCGGCTTTCTCGTCGGGGCGTTCGCGGAAGAATCAGGATCAAAATCCGAGACAGAGGCGCGCGTAAAGGCACTCGCCGCCGCTTCTAAACAATTGTCTTTTCTCGTCCATGCAAATGAAATAGAGAACAAGTACCGGATATTCAGGGAGAAATACTCCTCTGCCCTTGCGCAAATGCCCTCGGCCATTTTTGTCCTCGAGACAAAAAGCGGCAGGATCATTGAAGCGAACAAATCGTTTTTCCAGCTGTTCGGTTATAAGGAAGCCGACCTGGAGAATCTTACGGTATACGACCTCGCAGTCAGCCCGCGGCCGGTTGTGAATGCCCACATCGAAAAGGGAATGAAGGCCGGACAAACCGTCATCCCCTCAAAGGTCTACCGTCACAAGAGCGGGAGAGAAATAGAAGTGGAGTTAAGGGCAGACGCCATGAGCTACGGGGGCTCGTCGTTTCTGCTGATTTCCGCAATTGATATCACCGAAAGGAAGAAGGCCAAGGTCGAAGCCGACCTCCAGCGAATCAGATACGAGAACTTCATAAGAAACAGCACCGAGGGTATCTGGAGGATAGAATTCACGGAGCCAATTAACATCGCCGAGGAGACGGACACGCTTGCCAAGCAGATAGTCGAAAGGGGCGTGATCGTGGAATGCAACCAGGCTCTCGCGCAGATGTACGGCTTCGAAGCGCCTGGACAGATCAACGGCAGACATGCATATGAGTTCATTGCCGACCTCGACGTGTACCTGGCTTCGAAGATAAAATTCACCGAACAGAACTTCTCGATTACGAATGTCGAGACGATTGAAAAGGATCAGCAGGGAAATATCCACTATTTCGAGAATTCGTACATAGGCGAAATTTCCAACGATACCCTCGTCAGGATGTGGGGAATTCAGCGCGACATCACGGAGAAAAGGCGGCTCCAGGAACAACTCCGCGCCTCCGAGAACAGATACCGGAACCTCGTCGAGCAGGCGAACGATATGGTGCTCCTCTTCAACAGCCGCGGGGAATTTGTTTTCGCAAACAAAAGGTTCTTCGAGCAACTTAGCTATTCCGCAGACGAGATCTGGGGCAAGCCGATTTCAAGGATCGCACATCCGGACAGCGCCGACGACATAATGAAGAGGATCAGGGAGCAGTTCCATTCTCCCGAGGAGCATTCTCGTTATACGGCTAAGCTTCTCACGAAATTCAACGAGGAGCGGATGGTCGAGTTGAGCATGACGACTCTCAGGGCTGCCGGCAGGGCAACTGGCATCATGGCTATCGGAAGGGATGTCACGCTCGAGCAGTCGGTCAAAATCGCACTTCATGAATCGGAGGAGAAATACAGGAGTCTCGTCGAACATTCCATGCTCGGAGTGCTTGTAGTACAGGACGGGCTGATTGTCTACGCCAATCCGACTCTCGGCGGCCTGTTCGAGACCGACCTCGCACTCTTGCAGGGAGCTCCACTCGACAGTCTCGTCCATCCAAACGATTACGTACAGCTCTCCGAAAAACTGTCCGAAGCCGCCCTGTTTCCCAACAGAGATATCCAGTTTACGATTCGGATTATGTCGTCGAGCGGACGCATGAAATCTCTTGAAGGATGGGCGGCCGGTATAACATACCTCGGCAAACCCGCGATCCAGGCCGCGCTTGTGGACGTCACGGACACCAAAACTCTCGAAGAGCAGTTGATCCAGTCTCAGAAGATGGAAAGCATCGGGCAGCTCGCCAGCGGCATAGCACACGACTTTAACAACCTGCTCGGGTCTATCTACGGGGCAATAGAAATTCTCAGGAGAAGGTACGCACCTAGCGACGCAAATTTGAAAAAATATATCGACATACTCGATTCATCTGCACAGAGAGCCGCCGAGCTGACTTCTCAGCTCCTTACCTTCTCGCGTCAGCGCGAGAGCGATTTCAGGCCTGCCAGGATCAACGATATTATCAACGACGCGATGAAGATCCTCATACGAAGCATCGGCAAGAACATCAAGGTCGAAACCGCTCTTGATCCCACCGTCAATACAATCGAGGCGGATGCGAGCCAGCTCGAGAGCATAATCATAAATCTTTGCATAAACTCACGCGACGCAATGCCCTCCGGCGGAAGGCTCCGCATCGAAACATCGAATGTGGAAGTCACTCCAAACATGGCGCGTCAGATTCCGGATGTCATTCCGGGAGATTACGTTTGCATGGAGGTATCGGATACCGGTGTCGGAATCGACAAAGAGACTCAAATGAAGATCTTCGATCCGTTCTTCACCACAAAGCCTCTCGGGAAGGGAACCGGCCTCGGCCTGTCGATCGTATACGGTATCGTGAAAAACCACAAGGGCTTCATAAATGTGGAAAGTGAGCTGGACAAAGGAACCACTTTCAAATTATACTTCCCTGCGACCGATAAAGTGCCGCTCGACGGCATAGAGCTCATTCCGACAGAAGTACCCCACGGCACGGAGCGAATTCTCATAATAGATGACGAGGCCACGCTGCTCGATCTGACACGGGAGATTCTTGAAAGCCTGGGATATCATGTGGTAACTGCGGAAGGTCCCATAGAAGGATTGAAGTCGTACGCAAAACACTTCAACGAAGTCGACCTCGTTATCCTCGACATGCTGATGCCCGAAATGACGGGCGCAGAAGTCTATCCCCGGCTGAAAGAAATCAACCCCGATGTGACCGTACTTCTCGCAACGGGGCTGAGCATCGGCGAAAAGGTGGACGATCTGATCTCGCTCGGAGTCAATAATGTGGTCGGGAAACCTTATTCGGTGCTCGACCTCGCTCTTCACGTTCGGGAAGCCATCGACAGCAGGAAATAGACATCGCTTCCGCCCGTCACAGACTCAATTCAGGAATTCCCAGTTTATTCCAAAACCGAAGCTGCTGTTGAGAGCCGGGTATACCGGTACCAGGAAGTAATCCTGACCTGTCATGTTGAAGAAGGTGAAATAGACCACCGCTCCCCCTATCTTCGCCTGTACGAAGAGGTCCGAACTACCATAGGGGCCGTACTGGTCCAACCCCGTCGGATAATAGACGAGAGCTTCCGGATAGAATCCGCTTCCCTGGAATTCGCTCAGTAGCTTTCCCCTCACCCCGACCCTGATATTCAGATGCCCACTGAAAAGTATATCGTGATAATAAAGTTCACCCGATGCGAAATACCTGGGCAGAGTGAGCACGCCGTTTCCGTCGACTTCCTCGTCCACATAGTTCAGATTTCCGTCAGCTCCGAATTTCCAGAATTCCAGTCTGAACGCCGCGTCTACGCCGTAAATCTTCCTGGTCCTCAGGTTGACAACGGAGATCTTCGGGTAAGTCGGCTGGCCTGTGTAATCGGCAAGGAAGTATATAGGATCAGTGATTGTTCGGATGTAAGGCTTCACGGAGATTTCAAATGCCTCTGCTATCCTCATCTCCGCTTTCACACGCAGCAGTTTATCCGTTTCGGCCTTGAGGCCGGGGTTGCCTGTGAAATCCTCTGTAATGAAATATCTGTCGGTCAGACTTGGAACATGGTCGGATATGTTCCCACCTGCCTCCAGTTGAAAATTCTCATTCCCGATTCCGAAGGAGGCTCCCAGCACCGGGTAGAATTTGTCCGACACGAAGTCAGCTCTGCCGAATACACCTGCCCTCACAAAATTGAAAAGGTCAAATTCCTCATCCGCATACCCTGAAACCCTGTTTTGCGATGGAATCACGGCGTGGCTGTTGAATGGATTCTCGTCCCTCACGGCTTCAGCACCGTAGTTAAGCCTGCCGAACGCGAAATTCCCGCTGCCTCTGATGCTCGCCCCGACTCGCCTGCTGACGTTTGTCAGGTAGTACGAGGTAGTATCTGAGGATGAGGCGTAAGCTCCGTATTGAAACTTATAATAATCATAAAACAGCGAGGCGGTGACGAACTGAGTCGAGTCGTAAGGGTCTCCCTGCGAATAAGCCACCTGCACATGATGTTGAAGGTAGGTAAGATTCGCAGTTGTACTACGGAGAGGAATCAGAAACTGCTGGAAGATATTCGAGTTGACGCTGTAGGGAAGCGCGCCGCCGTTCGTACCGCCCTTGGTTCGGTAGTAAACTTCAGTTGCCGTCAGTTGCCGTGTCGAATCGATGCTGTACCTGTACTTTGCCCTGATATTCACGCCGTCGTAGACGGAATTATCGAACCGCCCGTCCGTAGTTTGTCTCTCGAATCCGGCATCTATGTTTGAATTGAAGCCGATGTTCTGCGAGAAGACGCCGTCTGTAATGAGATAATTGTAGGGCTCTTCCATATGCCGGACTTTTGAATACGGAACGACTTCGTTGTAGAGATGGGTTTGGAAATTAACAAGCCCGGCGGTCGCGTTGTACTGGTAAACGGGAGCGCGGAGGGCATCGATATACTGAACGCTCCCCACAAATTCCATCGGTACATGGTAGAGATTCAAAGATGAGCTCGTCGGCTCGTTCAATTCCACTCCATCAAGCAGGTACTTTGCGTAATCGCCTCCCAGCCCGTCGAAATAAAGCTCGGACGGGTCACCCGCCTGGTACATGTTCGCAAGAAAAGACCCCGGGATCTGTTGAAGAAGTTCGCCGGAATAGCGGTAATCGTTCCAGGTTATCTCCGAATCGGCTATCGTGTAGGAAGGCTGATGGGTGACGGCCCCCGCCTGGAATACCGGGCTGACCAGTTTCGCGCGCACGGCCTCCGTCGTATCCTTTTGTGCATACGCAGTCGAAGAAGCCGCAAGTGCCGCAAATGCAGTAAGGAAGATTATGGAAGCTAGAGGCAGAACCGGCCTGGATTCCATCTAAACCGGAATTTCGTGGAAATCTTCTGCAGGACTCGACAGAGAGTATTGCCCCCTGTTCATATTCTTCATTTGTATAACAGGTATTTTTCCCGAAGGCTCTCGAATTTCTTGAGACCGGGCTGCCAGGCAGCGATGATCTCCTGAGGAGTCTTCCCGCTTTCGATCATAGTCCTGACCTCAGGAGTGCCCGCTCTGAGATCGAACCCTCTGCTGCGGAATTTGAATTGATCAGGATAGAGCTTGTGTATCGCCCAGACGAGGGTCACCCCAGCCTCGACGGGTTTGAAGACATCTCTCTCCGTGACGATTACCTTGACGCCGTGACACACTTCGCCTTCATATTTCGGCTTCAAAGCCCACGGGAAGGAACGCGGGGTAAATTCCACCGGTTCATACTTCACTCCCGCAACATGTTGTTCGTCGAGGAGTTTTATGAGCGCCCCGGAGTCGATGAAAGGAGCACCGATAGTTTCGAACGGATGTTCGGTGCCGCGGCCTTCGGATACATTAGTCGCCTCGAAAAGGACATTGCCGCCGTACACTTCGACCGCATCCATATCGGGAAGGTTCGGCGAGGGGGTCACCCATTTGAGGCCTGTCTGATCGTACCACATACTGCGGCGGTAGTTTTCCATCCTGACGACCTTGAGGTCCGCCTTAACTCCGCCCTTCAGCATGTGGGCATCGTTTATCATGGTGGCAAATTCGCCCGGCGTCATTCCGTACACGCTCGTGATCGGCTGAATCCCAATGAAAGATCTTAATGAATCGAGGAGGAGCGGACCATCGACAAGGTTAGCCCTGACCATGTCCGGTCTGTCCAGAACGATGAACTCGATGTGATTTTCCGCCGCCGCTTCCAGGCTGAGATCGAGTGTACTGATGAACGTGTAGAACCTTGTCCCGACGTCCTGTATGTCGTACAGAAGAACGTCTATTCCTTTCAGCATCTCGGGAGTCGGCTTCGTCGTCTTGCCGTAGAGCGAGTAGATGGGCACGCCCGTCTTCTCGTCCACGTTGCTGGACACTTTCTCTCCGGCAGACGCTTTTCCTCTTAT
>JBJKPN010000166.1:0-5393 GCA_046706365.1 Candidatus Kryptoniota bacterium
ACGCGATGCAGAAGTGGCTGCAGGACTTCGCATACAAGACGAGTATTTCACCCTGGTTGTTCGCCGGCGCCGCGGCCGTCGAGCTGGCGATAGCGGGTGCGGCGATGTCCTTCCAGGTGGCCAGGGCCGCGAGGGCTAATCCGGTCGAGAGTTTACGATATGAATAGAGTTAATGATCATTGACCACTAATCACTGACACTGTAAGAACGTTATGCTGAAGAACTACATCAAGACGGCTTTCAGAAACCTCTGGCGAGCGAAAACCTATTCGCTTATCAACATCGTCGGGCTCTCGGTCGGTCTGGCTTCATGTTTCATCATACTCCTCTACTCCGTTCACGAAATGAGTTACGACAGGTACGACAAGAAGCTCGACAGGATCTACCTGGCGACAATGGATTTCGGTTTCAAGAATGAGGGGTGGACAGAACCGCTTGTTCCTTTTCCGGCAGGGCCTGCAATGAAGGCTGAACTTGCCGAGGTGGAAGAGTTCGCGCGATGCATCCTCAGGCCGTGTAATATAGAATATGGTGGCAAAGCCCTCGACGCAATACGTTGTGCGTCGGCAGATTCGAGCCTGTTCAGAGTACTTACATTGCCTATTGTTGATGGGAATCTCAAGGAGGCTTTCGCTGAGCGCAACTACGCAATCATAAGTCGTGGGCTGGCAAAAAGGCTCTTCGGGAGCGGCGGGGCAATAGGACAGGTAATCGATGTAAACTGGGGGGGACGGAAGAACTACTTCACCGTATCCGCGGTGATGGCCAATATTCCTTCCACCTCAACTTTCAAGGCGGACTGTATACTCCCGATCACTGCAGAAGAGAATTCTATTTCCAGGGAATATCCGACTATTCCCGGGATTTTTGATAGATGGTGGCCGCCGACAGTATATACGTATCTCTTATTGCATGGGGAGAAATCGGCCGGCCCATTGAAGGAGAAGCTGGCAAAATTCTCGGATGAGCACGCGCAGTTTCCTACTATGCCTCACTCACTACATCTCATTGCGTTGAGGGATTTCTATTTTCGGCCGGAGACATTGGTGAACACATACTGGTTTCCGAAGGGGAACCTGCAGGACGTCGAGATTTACTCGGGAGTGGCGCTTCTGATCCTGCTCATTGCATGTGTCAACTTTGTAATTCTGAGTACGGGACGTGCCAGCGTCAGGACAAAAGAGATCGGGGTGCAGAAGGTTGTCGGCGCGTCGAAGCTCGATATCGCAAAGCAGAGTCTGACCGAATCGCTATTGGTGTCGCTCATCTCTCTCCCGATCGCGCTGCTTCTCGTCGAGCTTTTCATGCCCTCCATTACGACGCTGCTCGGCAAGCGACTCCCGGTCGATTACAATCGCAGCCTGCAGGCAGTACTTCTCTATATAGGCGTCACCATCCTCGCAGGAATCCTTTCCGGAAGTTACGTGTCGTTCTATCTGTCGGGTCTCCACCCGGCTGAAATTCTGAAGAACAAATTCAGCAGGGGTCGCGGGAGGGTTACGGTGCGTAGGATATTGGTCGGATTTCAAATGGTCGTTTTTGTCGGCCTGATTTTAACTTCGATAACGATTTACAGGCAGATGCGCTACACGCACACAAAGGACATGGGCTATAACGACAGGAACCTAATCGTCTTTTCAAGATTGACCAACGACCGCGCCGACACAGTGTTAGGGAATAGATATGATGCATTCGCATCCAATCTCGACACGATTTCGGATGTGGCCTCAGTCACGTGCGGCGACTTTGTCCCGGGGACTGAAGGCACAACCCAGCAACAAGATCACAGCTATATTGACCCTCAAAAACTTGTCCTGGTAGATGTCCTTTGGGTCGGCCGCGATTATTTCAATGCGTTGGGAATGAAGATTGTGAGTGGAAAGACATTTGCGGAAGTGCCTTCCGAAGAGGCGAAAGACTGTGTGATCATGAACCAGGAGGCCGTCAAGGAACTTGGGATCATAAATCCATCACAGGAGATGTTCAATGACCATCGAATTCTTGGCATCGTGAAGGATTTTAATCTCCAATCATTGCGGAAACAGATTCTTCCTGCTGTGTTTTACGATGAATCGAAGGACCTGCAGGAAATCGCGGTGCGACTGAAGCACATGAAAGGAGCCCAGCAGACGATAAGCTCAGTGGAGAAGCTGATCGAGGAACTCGATGGAGGAAGAAGGTTCAAGCATCAGTTCTTCGATGACCGGATCAGTGCGATGTACGGAAGCGACTACAAATTCGCGGACATGATAGGATATTTCACCGGACTCGCCGTTTTTATCGCGTGTCTCGGACTGTTCGGAATGTCGCTTTTTGTGATCCAGCGACGTGTAAAGGAGATCGCGGTCAGAAAGGTTTTGGGTGCATCTGTGACCAGCGTCCTTTTCTCGACTGCAAAAGAATTCGTGATGACATTATTTGTCGCTGCAGTGCTCTCGGTCCCAATCAGCATCTACTTCGCAGATAAGTGGCTTGACGGGTACGCATATCACATAAATGTGAATGTGATATCAATAGCGATTGCAATCCTGGTCGGGCTTTCGATTGTTCTGTTGACCGTTGGTTACCAGGTCTTAAAGGCGGCAACCATGAACCCGGTTGAAAGTCTACGATACGAATAATGAAAACAAGATGTCGCTTGCAGCGTCGAATCGCTGCGGTAAGAGTGAAACAAATCAACGGTAATCATTTATTAATGATCGGTGAATGAAGGAGAAAGATCTTGCTGAAGAGTTATCTCAAATCTGCGGTTAGAAACATTCGCCGGGCAAAACTCTATTCCGTAATAAACATCGTCGGTCTGGCGCTCGGGCTGACAGCGGCAATGCTGATCGGTCTGTGGGTGCAGAATCAGTTTACATACGACAGGTACAACGTAAATGCGGACCGCATCTACCGTGTCACATCCCACTGGGTCTACGGAAGTGCGGACTACATGTTGCCGTGGACAGCCGGCCCCCTGGCCGCTGCTCTCAGACAGCTGCCGCAGGTTAAGCGTGCGGTGCGCCTGAGCATACCCCGGAACGACGTCGTGATGAGATACCGAAGCAAATTGTTCAACATAAGCGATTTTTTCTACGCCGATTCCGATTTCTTCAACGTCTTTTCGGTGCAAAAACTGGAGGGGAATTTGCGAACGGCGCTTGCAGCTCCGTATTCCATCGTTCTGACCAAGTCAATTGCAGAGAGGCTCTTCGGCAATTCCGATCCGATGGGAGAGCCGGTCAACATCAAGGCAGGCGAAGTCAATTATGATTTTACCGTCACGGGTGTGGTAAGGGACCTTCCCTCGAATTCCCAATTCCATCCGACATGTCTGGCATCATTCTCGTCGATTGAAAAATCGGATCGTTACCTGTCCAGCTGGTACTCCGCAGGTCTCTACAGTTACATACTGCTTGACCGCAATTCCGAATTATCTGCTGTCCGTCGAAACCTCCCGCTGATTGTGAAGCAGTACATGGGAAAATGGGGAGAGGAACAGAAGTGGTCATTCGGACTACAGAAGCTGACGGACATTCATCTTCATTCTCACCTCATCGGAGAAATCGAACCTAATGGGAGCATGGAGACAGTCATGATCTTCAGTGCCATAGGGCTGTTTATTCTCCTTGTTTCCATGATCAACTTCATTTCGCTTTCGATCGCCCGTTTCTCAGAACGGGCCAGGGAAGTGGGCGTGAGAAAAGCCGTCGGGTCGGGAAGGAGAGAAATTATTGCGCAGTTCATAACGGAAGGTGCCGTCCTGACATTCTTCTCGGGTCTCGTATCCCTGTCGCTCGTGGAGCTTTTGCTGCCTTACTTTGACAGAATGACCGGAGAAACGCTTTCCATCAGCCTACCGGATGTGTTGCTGCTCATTGGGACGTTTCTCGTATTGGGTATTGCATCCGCGATTTACCCGGCGTTATTTCTCTCTTCATTCAAGCCGGTTTCGATTTTGCACAAGGAACCATTCCTGAAGGCCGACCGCGTGCCGCTGAGAAAAGGGATGATAGTGCTGCAATACGCCGTCGCCATCGGCATCATTGCGTCGACGATTATTGCGAGTGAACAGCTTCAATATGTGCGGAACAAGAACCTCGGCTTCAACGGATCGGAAGTGCTGGTCTTTCCGCTGCGGCACGAAAAGCTGATGCATGAATACCCGGCCTTGCGGGAGGCTTTCATGCAAATTCCGGGTGTGGAAAACGTCTCCGGTGCTTCCGGCCAACTGGGCAACACGAATTTCATAAGCAACGTCTGGTATCACAAAAGTCCGCTTTTCCAGACGCGCTACCTTGCGGTCGATTACGGTTTCCTGAAAACAATGGATATAAGGCTGGAGTCGGGGAGGCATTTCTCGCACGACATGCCGTCAGACACCACTAACGCAATACTCGTCAACGAAGTCGCGGCAAAGAAACTCCGCGCGCTGGGAATGCTCGACAAGAATCTCTCTGTCGGCGGAGTGTACGACGGGGCGAAGGTCGTCGGCGTCATGAAGGATTTCAACTACAGGCCGCTGTATTACCCTCTGCAGCCGCTCGTTGTTTTCCTCAAACCGGATGCCACCAGGTTCATGGTGGTGAGACTCTCGTCCGTTGAGATGACGAAAACAATTGACGCGATCGACAGGACCTGGAAAGAAATTGTGCCCGATTATCCTGTCGACTGGAGATTCCAGGACCGGGCGTTCGAAAAAGCGTATCGTGCAGACTCGACCCTGGCAACCGTGTTTGAAATCGGCGCGATTCTGTCGGTATTCATAAGTGTTCTCGGATTGTTCGGACTGGCAAGTTACTCGGCCGAGAAGCGTGTGAAGGAGGTCGGGATTCGGAAAGTGCTCGGAGCTTCCGTCTTCGACATCGTCAGACTGTTGACGAAAGACTTTGTCTTTCTGGTTGCCGCCGGCGGGCTGGTCGGTTGTCCGATCGCTTATTTCTTCATGGCCGGTTGGCTTGACAGTTTCGCATACAAAATCGGGATGACCGCGGTACCGTTTCTCCTCGCGGGAGGTATTGGATTAGGAATCGCCGTGGCCGTAGTCGGCTTTCGGGCCACCAGGGCGGCGGCTGCCAATCCGGTTGAGAGTCTTCGGTATGAGTAAATTCATGATTCCGCGCCTGGACGCCGACCAGGGGCTCGCAGGTTTGACGAAAGCTGAAGCGTGCCGGCGCATGGACCTGAAGCGTGATCCGGGTTTATGATCCGCGAAAACTCCCCCATGTGGGCTAATTCCCTCCAATGTGAATATCACCGGGGAAGGGAAATCCTGGGCTTTCCCATTAAAGTGTGATTCATATCATCCGATAGTAATGTCGTGATGAATATTGAGTGATCGCGATCATGAGAAATTCACGCGGAGGGTCGCCTGAGTGTGACCCCTTTCTCCTTTCAGCCCTTTGCAGCGG
>JBJKPN010000167.1:0-4256 GCA_046706365.1 Candidatus Kryptoniota bacterium
GTCGCGAGTCGGTGCAGTTCCTCGTGAAGGTAAAGGAATACATCGAAGACCCTGCCGCGATGCTGTTCGAATAGCGGCGGCAATCCGGGTAAACACATCGCAGGAATCTCCCGCAGACCCGTCTGCCGAAGGCAGATTTCGCGGATCACCGTGGCAAAGGATTATTTTTCTCTGCGAACTTTGCGATCTTTTCTCTGCGGACTTCGCGTTAAATACCTTCGCTCGCCGGGCTTTAGTATTTCACAGAGTTCCACAGAGGAGCACAGAGTTCCACAGAGAAGATCGTTCTCTGTGGAACTCTTTCTTTTCTCCGTGCCTGCACGCCGAAGTGCCTGAGTAGTCTTCCAATATCCCTGACACGTTTCGGCACGCAGGCGTGGATCTCTGTGTAATTATTTTGATCCTGTTAAGCACGACCGCGACAACCTTGTCAAGGTTTGACTGTAAGCTACCGAGAACCCGGAAAGGAAACCTTGACAAGGATAGCCACCGTCAGCCTCAAGCAGTCGGCACCGCCACATTCCTAAGAAACTCCGCGCTCTGTTCCGGCAGCGCGCTGTTCACGTACATCCCGCTTCCTATTTCGAAGCCCGCCGTCTTCGTCACGCGCGGCACTATCGTGAAATACCAGTGGAAGTATTCGACATGGAGTTCACGAGTGGGGATCGATCTGATCGAATAATTGAAATCCGGATTCTTCAGACCGTGATAGAGCTTTGCGAGGACCATTCTGAGGCACTTAGCCAGACCGGGTATCTCCGAGTCGGTGGTCTCGTCGAACGACGACGAATGCCTCTTCGGAAAGATCCACGTGTGAAAAGGCGAGAGGGCCGCGTATGGTATGAACGCGGCGAAGTCGTCGTTCTCGCATATGATTCTCTCCCCGGCGCTCAGCTCGTCCCTGAGTGTGCGGCAGCAGACGCATTCGCCGGTGTCGTCGAAGTACCGGATCGCCTCTTCCATTCGGCTCCTGACCTGGCTGGGCACGATGGGCGTGGCGACGAGCTGGGAATGCGGGTGCACGAGCGACGTGCCGGCAGACTCGCCGTGATTCTTGAAGATCGTTATCGACTCCACCCGCTCGTCCCAGCGGAGTTCCCTGTACCTCTGCCGGTAAGCCATCAGTATTTCGGTGACGTGCTCGTCGGACATGAGGGCGATCGGCATGTAGTGCAGCGGGTGCTCGACGACGACTTCATGAAATCCGACGGCGGACATAGAGCGGTAAATCCCCTCGACCTTCCTCACTCGCTCGCCTTTGCTTTCAACGGCCGGGAATTTATTGCCGACCACCCTGACCTTCCAGTTCCATCCGTCCGGCACCCTGAACGATTCGTCGATCGTCATCTGTTCGTTGCCGACGCAGAACGGACAGCCGGGATCGTACGGCGGAAATAGTATGTCGGCCTTTTCTTTGCCGGCAAACTGGTCGGGCCTTCTTGCCCGCTCCGGATTGATGATGACCCACTCGCGTGTGACGACATTCTGCCTTAGCTCCGCCATTTGGCCTCCTGTCGATTAGATTAAGGACTGATGCGAGACACCGATATTTCTTGTCAAGATTTCAAAGCCGATCGAAAATGTCTCCCGCAGACCTGTCTGCCGAGGGCAGATATCGCTGATCAGCGCAGATCAAATATCGGCGTCCATCCATTCGCGGGAAACGGCCGGGGATTAACATTTCACTTAGTTCCGCACCCGTTTGCCGAAGGCACAGAGGTGGAATTAGCCCCCGTAACCAATTCAAAATTGAGAATTCAGAATTCAACATTTCTTCTATGGATCTCTGTTTAATTCTTTCATCCTTGCCCGCCCTTTGCCGGTCTATGTTTACTCAGCTTCTTCGTTACAGCAGGGCCCTGGAGTTCCCTGAGCGCGTCGGCCGCGATCCACCTTGCGGACTTCGAATCGATCTTCTGAATTTCCTTCGCTGTCCGGACCGCGTATTTGTTCAGCGCCATGTTCCTCTTCCCTATCTGTCTCAGCGCCCAGTTGACGGCCTTCTTTACAAAATTCCTCTCGTCGACCGCTTCCCTACTGATGATCGGCAGGAAAGAGTCGAACAGCCCGTCGCCGGCTTTCTTGTCGTGGACGGCAAGCGCGGCCATCAGGACGAAGCCCGCCCGTTTCACGAACTCCTCTTCTCTACCGCTCCATTCTTTTGCCTTCTTTATGGCGAACGGTGTCTTGTCGAATAAATTGCTGCAGACCTGGTCGCAGATGTCCCATGAATCGAAATCACGTACCCATTTTTCCATCTGGTTTTCGGTGACTTCGTCGGGATCGTCGATGAAGCCGGCGAGGAGTCTCGCCTCGTGCACGCCTGAGCTCCACATCTTTGCCGCGAGCCTGTGGTCTATTCCGATTTCCTTCGCGAGTTTCCGTACTGCCGGTACCGGCACGCCGAGCGTGTTCTTCGAGTTTATCCCGAAGCGCGCCATACCTTCCACATTCGAAGGATTGGCCATGCCCTCCAGCGTTTCCATTACATCATCGGCGTCGATGGTACGGGTACTCACAATTTTCTTCATCATCGCTCCGTTGTTACAGCTCCCTGGTGTTCGATTATCTGCCCTGACAATTCCATGGAAATTAACCCGCGTGAAGAAGAATACCAACCGGGCACTACACAGCAACCTTGTCAAGGTTTGTCTGCAGGCTATCGAGAACCCGGAAAGGTAACCTTGACCAGGTTAGGCTCTGCGAACTTTGCGAGCCCTTTGCGCACTTTGCGTTAAATCTCTTCCTCAAGGAGAAGATTGAAACGCGAGAGCGCAAAGGCCTACAGAATTAATCATGAATAAATGCCACGCGACCGCCAAGAACGCAAAGCTATCTCCCGCAGACCTGTCTGCCGCAGGCAGATTTCGCTGATCAGCGCCGATTAAATATCCGCGTCTATCTGCGTGATCGGCGGGAAACAGCGAGGCTTCAACATTTCACAGAGTGCCACTGAGGATCACAGAGTGACACGGAGAAGATCGTTCTCTGTGCTCTGCAACCTTGTCAAGGTCTGTGTGCAGGTTACGGAGAACACGGAAGGAAATCTTGACAAGGATTGCCTTAGCTCATCATCGCCGCGGCCTGATTTGTCCACGACTCGTGGGTCCGGGAGCCTGCCGATCCCACGGTTGATTCAGCCCCTTTGGAGGTATATATTTATCATACACGCGATTGGAACAGAGGCTCGAAATATTCGACGATGTCGAGGGATTCCAGTGGGATACCGGGAACATCGATAAGAATTGGGAACGCCACCGGGTCCTAAACGTCGAAGCGGAACAGGTGTTCTTCAACGCCCCCCTGCTGGTACTGCCGGATGAGAGCCACTCCACACCCGGAGAACAGAGATTCCGCGCACTGGGCAGGACTGACGGGGGCAGATATCTCTTCGTCGTATTTGCGAGGAGGAAGAAACTGCTCCGCGTAATTTCGGCGAGAGACATGTCGCGAAAAGAGAGGAAGATATACGATGAAAAAGGCTAAAACTATTCCGAAGTTCAAGGACGAGGAAGAAGAGAGACGATTCTGGGCCACCCACGATTCGGCGGACTACGTCGACTGGAACAAGGCTGTGAAGGCTAAGTTTCCGAACCTGAGACCCACATCAAGGACAATTTCACTGAGGCTCCCGGAATCCCTGCTTAACGATCTGAAAATTCTCGCAAACAAACGGGACGTGCCTTATCAATCGCTCATGAAAATACTGCTGTCGGAGAAAATCGGGGAAGAACTTACTCGAAAATAGTTTCGAAGCCTCAGTTGATTCAACATCCCGCAATTCTTAACTTTTTAATCGACAATTCACGAGCAGCCACGCGTTCAATTTCAAAGCATTCAGCGTGGTGAAGTGTGTATAAACCCAGGATAACAATTGCCAAAACGCGAAGATATAAAATCAATACTGATAATCGGGAGCGGGCCGATCGTGATCGGACAGGCCTGCGAATTCGATTACTCGGGGACGCAGGCGTGCAAAGTCCTGCGAAAACTCGGATATAAAGTAATTCTGGTCAACAGCAACCCGGCCACAATCATGACCGATCCGGAGCTTGCGGACGTTACATATATAGAGCCGCTGACGCCGGAGTTCGTGGCGAAAATAATCGAAGCCGAAAGGCCGGACGCCATACTCCCCACGATGGGCGGGCAGACCGCGCTTAACATCGGCGTCAATCTGGCAGAGTCCGGAGTACTCGAGAAGTACGGCGTCGAGATGATCGGCGCCAACCTGCAGGCGATCCAGAAGGCAGAAG
>JBJKPN010000168.1:0-14898 GCA_046706365.1 Candidatus Kryptoniota bacterium
TTCCTTGGAAGCATTGCGCTTACTATTTACGCGCTCGGGGATCCGATCTTCGTTACGCTTAATCTCCTGACGACCGTCGGAAGTGCAATCAATCTGTATTTCAAAATATTTCCAGGAAACCCCGAACAGGAATCCATATCCAAATGAAAATAGTAATAGCCACGCACAATCGTCATAAGGTCGAAGAGATCAGACATATCCTTGCCGATCTCGATGTCGAGCTTCTTTCGCTCGACGGGTTCCCCGAAGTCGGGGAGATAGTCGAAGACGGCGAGACACTAGAAGAGAATGCAAGGAAAAAGGCCCGGGAGGTCTTTGAGATAACTCAGAAATCAAAAGGAAAAAGTCAGAAGTTGCTCTCTCTCGCGGACGATACCGGACTGGAGGTCGATGCTCTGGGAGGAAGGCCCGGAGTCTACTCGGCAAGATACTCGGGAGAGAAGGCCACCTATCGCGAGAACAACGATAAACTGCTGAGGGAACTCGCCGGCGTTCCATCCGAAAGGCGAACGGCAAAATTCAGATGCGTGATTTCGATTATCGGAAACGGGGCGGATGAGCTGGCGATCGGTGAAGTCTCGGGAAGGATTCTGCACGAGCCGCGCGGGACCAACGGATTCGGATACGACCCGCTCTTCCTTCCGGACGGGTACGATATTTCTTACGCCGAGATGGACGCGGCCCTGAAGAACACTTTGAGTCACAGAGCCCGTGCCCTGGAAGAGGCAAAAAGGATCCTTAAAAAAATCGGCCGCTAAAGCCTCTCCAAAGCATCTCGATTGTTGCGAGTCGACAAAATAAATATTGCCGGTCGGATGAACAGAAGAAAGTGAGGATATGCAATGCGTCGGGTCTTCTTATTCGTATGTCTTGCTTCCACAATCGGGTTTCCAATTCAGGCAGCAACAAAGATCGACTACGGCTCAAACCCCAAAGCCGGCCATTACGTGCATGTCAACGGCATCGAACTGTATTATGAAGTTTACGGACACGGACATCCGCTCCTCCTCATGCACGGAAACGGCGGATCCATACATTCCATGCGCTACCAGATACCGGCCTTTGCCAAGCATTTCAAAGTGATAGCGGTGGATAGCAGAGCACAGGGGCGATCTACCGATTCAAGTGCACCTTTAACTTTCAAGCTTATGGCCTCCGACATGGCAGGACTCCTCGATTCGCTCAAAATAGACAGCGCGTACGTCGTCGGATGGAGCGACGGGGCTATTATCGGACTCAAGCTGGCGCTCGATTACCCGCAGAAAGTCGCCAAACTGGTCGCAGACGGCGCCAACTTCGTTGCCGATTCGACCGCCCTGCCCGAAAGCATGCTTAAGGCGATGGCTACGACTTCCTTCTCCGATCTCAGCCCGCAAATTCAGCAGGATATTATAGAGCATTCCTTCTTCCCGAAACAAGCGGGGATTATTTTCGACAAGCTTGACGAGCTCGACCTCAAGCATCCGAATTTCACACTAGAGCAGCTCCATTTAATTCAGGCCCCGACGCTGGTTATGGCCGGTGATCACGACCTGATAAAGCTCGGTCACACGGTCAAACTTTTCCAGAACCTTCCTCACGCGGAGCTGTGCATCGTACCAGGCGCGCACCACAATCTGCTTCAAACCAAGTCGGCTCTCGCTAACGGGATCATCATAGACTTTCTTGAAAAGCCGTTCGTTAACATGAAGTAAGCACGTAATTCAACCGGCCGAAGACGACTTCCCGAGATGGTCGCTCGGTTTGTTAGAAACTTGAAAAGGCCCAAAATGCGCAAACTCTATCTCTATCTTTTTACGGCCGCCTTCTTTGCCATTATCCTGACAGGCCAATCGTATTCCCAGCAATTGGACACGCTGAGTTCGGCAGAAATAGCCCCCGGCGTTCGGCATTTCTCCATTTCGGCACCCGCCGTGCCCCTTACCATAAACGTCGTTGTGGTTAATCTTGAGCAACACGGCGTTTCGCTTCGAGTCGTAAAGGCCGTCAAGGATGGCATGGAGACTCTCGACGCAAGAGAAAAGACGAGCGAAATGATGGAGGAGGCAAACACCGACAGCACGCGGGCGGTCGCCGCGATCAACGGCGGCTTCTTCGACGTTGTAAACGGGCGTCCCATGGATCTGCAGATTGAAAATGGAATGATCGGCAAACTTCCCGAAGTTTATCCGGTTAGATCTTCGTTTCTCTTCGGCAATAACGGAACGGCAGTCATCGGACGTTTTGATTTAAATGTTGAGCTCTCGGTGCGCGATACGGTCTTCCGCATCGACGAATTGAATGAAGTATGCCGCATGGATCAGACGATTCTCTTCGACAGGTTCTACGGTAAAAGGACCGGCACAAATCTGTACGGAACGGGTCTTGTTTTGAAACCATTGGCGCCGCTGGAAACAGGCGGGGCGATCAGCTGCCTTGTCGATACGGTCATAAGACTGTCCGGTAATTATCTCATTCCGGCAGCGGGATTTGTTCTCGTTGCGCGAGGCCCGGCAGGCGTAACCATCGGCTCGATGGCCGCAGCTCGCGACACAGTTCGTCTGATCACGAAGTTTTTACCGAAACTCACCGGGATTACACAGGCCCTGGCTGGTTGGCCGGGGATTGTCAGGGATGGAGAGAACGTGGCCGCGGTCGAGGGAAGTTCCGAGGAGACGATACCTGGTTTTTCCGAGCACCGGCATCCGAGAACGGCAATCGGAATTTCTAAGGACGGAACAAAGATAATACTGGCGGTAGTGGACGGGAGGACAAAAAAGAGCATGGGCGTCTCACTTCCCGAATTAGCGGAGCTCATGCTCAAGTTCGGAGCTTACAGCGCCGTCAACATGGACGGCGGCGGGTCTTCAACAATGGCCATTGACGGAAAAGTTGTCAATGCTCCTTCGGACCCGGCGGGAGAGCGCCCTGTATCGGATGCACTCGTCGTTACCGTCCCGAAGTGAAACCGGCCTGCGGTGATGCATTGGAAATCCGCTTCCCTGCCTGATCATTGCCGAATATTAAAGAAACGAGGCAGATCCCTTTGAAGGGGTCTGCCCCGATGCTTGCTTCAAGGCAATCGAGAATCCTGCCTGCCTGCGAATTCAGCTGTTCCCGGCATTCCGCAGTTTTACTTCCGGGCCCTAACGGCGCTATAGGTTTGAATCTATCAGGCAAAGCACCTGCGTTGCCGCATCGAGCTGTGCGGCGTTCATGCCGTTCATCCCGTGCATCATTGTTCCAACCGCATCGTAAAAGGTGACATAAGCCGAGACGACCGCGGAAGCAGTCGTGGCGCTGGTAACGGCAGTTTGGAGCGTGGTGCGTATCCCGCCTGTCGCGTTTATTGTTCCGTCTGTGCTTCCGATAGCCGAAGAATTCGAGCCGACCATGGCTTCGAGCTGTGCCAGAACGGTGTTGTGATAACTGGCAAATGCGGCGGCCATATCGTTCGGCGTGACGGATGCCTCCAGCATAGCCTGGAGCGTGGTATTTGCGGTCGTGACCTGCGCCAGTTCAGTCTGGGTCGCGCCGCCGGCGGAGAACTCTGTCGAGATTGCTTCCCCCGAGAGAACGGCCCCAACCAGTGACGCCGATTGTTCGAGAGCGAACTGACCGTTTGTGGGCATTCCCGAAGAGAAATTAACGAGGGCCGCCCCGGCTGCCTGCTCTGCCTTCGCACAAACATTCAACGCAAGCCCGGTAGCCACGAAAGCGGCCACGCTGCCCGTATAATAGGATTGCAGGGCAAGATAGTCACCGAGCGAGTCTCCCGCCGCGGTATACAGCGAAGACTCGAGAGCTATTTGGACCTGAGTCCTGGAGGCAGCTGCAGTTTGAAGCTGCGCCTGAGAAGCGCCAAGCTGCAGGAAAGCGCTCGCCTGCGCGTCGGCCTCCGCTTCGATGGCGGTGGCAAGTTGGTCAATGGCACTTATATTGCCAACGACAGACTCGGCCACCGATGGGCTGATGTAAAGTTGTGTGTCCGAGGTGGTTACCACCCCGCTTTTTCCGTCCTGAAAGGCTTTGGCATATACCTGAGCCTGCACTGTAGTTTGATCGGTCAGCGGTTGGCATTCCACAGTAGACCCTTGCGCCACCGCCGCAGTTACGACGGCTTCCCATTGGGTGGTGCCTTGCGTGGCAACGACCACAAGATTGCTGACGCCGGTTAATGTAGTACTTACTGAGAATTTTCCGCTGGCATCGGTTTTGACAGGTGAAACCGAAACTGTTTTAAGTGAGCCGTCAGCCTGGATCTGGGCGACGGTCACAGTCGCTCCCTGGATCCCCGTCAAATCGGCGGACGACCCTTCCGCGCGCTTGGCAAGTCCCTGCTGGCCATACACCTCTCCTGATATGGTAGCCACTTGTTGACTGCTTACCGGATTTCCGCTGTTGCTTTTGCTGCACCCGACGAAAGTCGCCGATAGAACTATCACTGCTGCAGCAAGTCCGATTCGAATATTCATTTCTCGACCCCAAACGGTGAACATAATCTCTCCTCTTTGTACGTTTTTTAAAGATGATTCACAATACCGGTGCTTATGCCGGCCAAGCACATGGGAATAATCAGTAAACACTTAAATGACGGCAAAAGGTTCTCTCATTGGCACAGTCGTCCGACAGCTCAACGCAAGAGTCACCCCGATCCGCCTTCAGGGTGTGCAGCAAATCACTTTGGAATTTCACCCCGCTAAAACTAAATTGCAAAAATGCGAGTCGTGAATGTCGAGCCACTCTGAAACCGGAGACAAGAAAGTGTTCGTATCGATTGCCGGAAACATCGGCAGCGGGAAATCCTCTCTCACCAGACTCCTCAGCAAGCATTTCGGCTGGGTCCCGTTCTATGAATCCGTAGACAACAATCCGTACCTCAGCGACTTCTACGGTGACATGAAGCGGTGGTCGTTTCACCTGCAGGTCTTTTTCCTATCCAATCGGTTTAAGAATCACAAAAAGATCGTCGAAATGCCCGAACCGGTCGTTCAAGACAGGTCAATATACGAAGACGTCGAGATCTTCGCCCGCAACCTCCACGAGATGGGAAACATGGATGCGCGGGACTATGAGAATTACCGTGAGCTCTTCGGCATCATGATAGACTACCTTAAGCCGCCCGACCTTCTGATCTATCTTCGCGCCAATATCGAGACTCTTCAGAGGCAGATCAGACTTCGAGGAAGAAGCTACGAGCAAAGCATAAGCAGGGAGTATCTGGAGCGTCTAAACGCAAGCTATGAAGACTGGATAAGAAGATATGAAGCGGAAATGAAACGGGCCGACAGCCGCACCGGAAAGCTATTGATTATTGAATCGGATGAGATCGACTTCGTGAACAACGAGGGTCATTTCAATGATATCGTCAAGAAGGTGGGATCAATTCTCTACCCATCTTATCCCAGTTCACTGCAGGGGTCGGGAGCGATGAACGATTCCAGACTTACGGAATAAAAAAACATAATACCGAGGCGCCGTTGACAGCCGATATTCTCTTCAAGAACGGCCACTTCTGGACAGGCAACCCGCGGATTCCCTTCGCGGAATTTGTCGCAAGCCAGGACGGCCTGATTTCCGCTATCGGTGGAAAAGCCGGCCTGGTGATCGCGGTCGGTGCGAAACAAGTTGTGGATCTCCGGGAGCACTTCGTGATTCCCGGCTTCATAGACTCGCACGCTCATTTCAGACTCGGCGGAGCTTCTCTCCGACAGATAAACCTGAGGGGAACAAAAACCGAATCCGAAGTCTTTGATTCGGTGAAAAAATATGCGGAATCGGCCGAACCAGGCAAGTGGATAGTCGGAGGAAACTGGGATCATGAAAGCTGGGACAGCAAGCGGCTTCCCACGAAAGAGCTGATCGACAAGTATACTCCGTCGACGCCCGTCTTCCTTAACCGTTACGATACTCACACGGCACTTGTGAACAGCGTAGTTCTCAAACTTGCCGGAATCGACCGGAATACCCCCGATCCTCCCGGCGGTGTTATCGTCCGCAACGATCGCGGCGAGCCGACCGGAATACTCAAAGATGCTGCACGTGAAATTGCTCTCAGGCTCATACCCGAGCCGTCGGCCGACGACCTGCTGGACGACGCGAGAAGAGCCATGAAGCACGCCAACAGTCTCGGTGTCACTTCGGTGAATGAAATCGGTCCGGAGCGGGACCTGACGGCCTATCGGAAATTGAAAGAGCTCGGCGAACTCACCGTGCGAATCTGTCAGGTCCTGCCGCTGGGCGATTACCCGAAACTTGTGGAGTCCAGGATCAAGATCCCTTCCGGCGACCGGTGGATTCAGCTCGGGGCATTAAAAGCTTTTGCCGACGGCTCGCTCGGATCCGGTACGGCGTGGTTCTTCGATCCCTACAACGACGACAACGGCAACAGAGGAATTTCATCCGAAAGCATGTCGAGCGGAAGACTGGAGAAGCTGGCCGTAGATGCCGACAAAAGTCATCTTCAGCTCGCAATACATGCCATCGGAGACCGGGCTGTAAGCGAAGTGTTGGACATCTTCGAGCGAATTCGAAAACTAAATCCGCCATGGGACAGGAGATTCAGAATTGAGCATGTTCAGCACGTGCGGCTGCAGGACCTCGCCAGGATGAGGAAAATGAGCGTCATCGCTTCTGTCCAACCTTATCATTGCATAGACGATGGAAGATGGGCGCTCGGCAAAATCGGAGCCGAACGGGCGAAAACCTCATTCGCGTTCAGGAAAATGCTCGAACAGAGCATTGTGCTTGCATTCGGCACGGACTGGCCTGTGGCGCCGCTGAACCCTATGGATGGCATCTCTGCCGCGGCGACACGCAAGACAATCGACGACAAATTCCCCGAGGGATGGGTGCCGGAACAGAGGATCTCGATCGAGCAGGCACTGAGAGCCTACACTAGCGGCAGCGCGTATGCTTCATATTGTGAGGGCAACAGGGGAACTCTTGAACCCGGCAAATCCACAGACATGGTCGTCCTATCGGCCAACCCCATGGTCGTTCCGCTCGACGAGATAAAGGACATAAAAGTGTTGATGACCGTTGTAGACGGGAAGATTGTGTACTCGGACGGTGAATTCTCGGACCGCTATGGCACCACCTCCGACTGATGTCAGGCGCCGCCCCGGAGAGCTGGATGTACAATACATCAAAGGAGTCGGACCCAGACGTTCGGAGGCACTTGCGGAAACGGGCGTGAGGACGGCGCTCGATCTCTTTTATTATTTTCCCCGAAAGTATCTCGACAGAAGCAGAGTCCTGAAGACCAGAGACGCGCATACCGCGCTGCTGGCGCCTGATGAGGTGACATTTGTAGGACGAATCAAATCGATCTACCAATCGAGGAGAGGCGCGAGAAGGTTCCTATTCATCACTCTTGCCGACGAGACCGGTACTCTGAGATGCGTATGGTTTAACGGCGTGCAGTACTTCGTGAGGGCGTTCCAGGAAGGCGAGCTTGTGGCATTCTCGGGCAAGGTGACCTCATACCAGGACAGGCCCTGCCTGATCCACCCGGAGTACGACCACCTGGAGGGAGAATCGGACGAAGAATTCCTTCACACAGGCGGAATTATACCAGTCTACCCGCTTACCGATGGCCTTAAGCACGTCGGCCTCGATTCCCGCGGTTTCCGGAAAATAATCAGAAACGCGATCGATTCGATAGGAGAAGAAGAACTTCCCGCCGATCCGATGCCCAGGTCAATTATTTCAACGAACTCGCTGATGGAGCTCGGAGAGGCGATAAGATCGATTCATTTCCCCTCAGGCGAACACGAGCTGAAGCTCGCATTGCGCCGCTTCAAATTCGAGGAGCTTTTCTACCTGCAGCTCCTCCTTGCCATCAGAAGAAATGCAATCAGGCAATCGAATGGGATCGCCCTGAGCGATTCGAGCAGCCTCGTAAGGAAACTCGTCAACGAACTCCTTCCCTTCAAGCTGACAGAATCACAGAAGAAAGTACTCCGCGAGATAGTGGATGACATTCGCCTCCCGCATCCGATGCACAGACTGCTGCAGGGAGACGTCGGCAGCGGGAAAACCATTATTGCAGTTATAGCCATGCTTCTCGCGGTTGAGAGCGGCTACCAGGCGGCATTCATGGCGCCGACGGAAATTCTGGCCGCACAGCATTTCGGAAACATAAGTCAGTACCTCGATCCCCTCGGAGTGAAATCGGCGATACTTATCGGGGGACAAAAGAGAAATGAGAGAACGAAGATTTACGAAGAAATCGCGACCGGAGGGGTGTCGGTTGTAATCGGCACTCACGCGGTCATTCAGGAAAATGTGAAGTTCAATAAGCTTGGTCTCATTGTCGTCGACGAGCAGCATCGGTTCGGAGTCGTGCAGCGAATGGCTCTTCAGGGGAAGGGAGAAAACCCACATCTGCTCGTCATGACCGCGACGCCTATTCCCCGCACTTTATCGCTCACCATATATGGAGACCTTGATGTTTCGATCCTCGAAGAGATGCCGACGGGGAGGAAAAAGATCAGGACGGCACTCCGGGGCGAGTCCAACCGGGAGAAGGTTTACAGGTTCATACGCGACCAGGTGCTCTCAGGCAGACAGGTGTTTATCGTTTACCCGCTCGTCAACGAGACGGAGAAGTCGGATCTCAAGGCGGCAACACAAAGTTACGTCAGGCTTAGAGACGAAGTCTTCAGGGGGTTGAAGGTCGGTTTGATACACGGGCAGATGACCGAGACCGAAAAGAACGACATCATGGCGGCATTCAGGAAAAATGCGATCAACATACTCGTTGCGACTACCGTCATCGAGGTCGGCATCGACATACCCAACGCGACCGTAATGACCATCGAACATGCGGAGCGATTCGGGCTGAGCCAGCTGCACCAGCTAAGAGGAAGAATCGGCCGGGGCATACACCAGTCCTACTGTATCTTAATGACGGACGACAAGTACCTCGACGAAAAGAAGATCGAGACCAGAGAAGATGCAGTCGCCAACCAGCGGCTGAAAATCTTCGCTTCGACGAGCGACGGGTTCAAGATCGCAGAACACGACCTGATGCTCAGGGGACCCGGTGAGTTCTTCGGCACCAGGCAGAGCGGACTTCCCCCGCTGAGACTGGCCAACCTGATCAGGGACCGTGATATAATAATTCAGGCAAGGAAGTCGGCTTTCCGTCTGGCCGGCGAAGACCCGCACCTCCGTCAAAGCGAGAATGCCGCCATACGCGGAGTACTGGAAAAGAACTACAAAGAGAGCTTCGATTTCCTGAAAGCGAGTTGAGTCTCAGACCACATCCGGATTTAGTTGAAACCAGCCCTGAATCCGAACAGCAATCCATTTGAATAGTACTGCATCCCGATAAAGAGAAACCTCCATCCGATCTGCGCGCCAACCGCCGGCAAATCTATTGTCCTTTCTAACTTCTTCTCAGGAAACATTCCCTCGGAACCCCAGTCATGTGCATGCATGAAGCTCAATTCATTTGCACGACTCCCCTTTTGCTGACAATAAAGAAGCAGGGTGGCGTTTTCAGCCATGTCCTCTCGATTCACCCCACTCCGGAGACGACCGGGAGGCTGTTGCCCTGAAGAGAACGCAACAGCCTCCTTCGGTTTCGAGACCCGCTCGCAGTCCTAGTAAGGCATCACATGAAAGTAAACACTTCCTATTCCCGCGGAGGCGTTGATTGCCCGGCCTCCGCCGTTCATCGCGCCCTTTACGTGGTCGATCTTGATCAGGTAAGGTTTGAAGCACGGCTCGCAGAGCATGTAAAGAGGCGTCACTTCCACGAACCCTGCTCCCCTGGAGATGACATCGATATCGACTCTACAATTTGACGGCATCTTGATCGAAACGTTTCCCATCTCTGTGGAGAGCTCGGCACTTTTTGTATTAGCTGAAATTTCCGCATCTATATCCCCGAACCTGGTCGCGGTTTGAATTGAATAGGACGAGTCTTGCGGCACCAGGATGAGAAAACTGATCTTGTCTGAACCGTGATTCTGTTTCCCCGATTCGTTCTCATACCACGCCTTCAACGTCACCTGATTAGCGAAATAGTCATGCGTAAAGCGAAAATCGGAAGCGTCCTTGCCTTTGCCTTCCATCTTCAGTTCCACTTTGACATTCCGTCCTTCGTACGGTTTGATCGCCACATTTCCGTACTCCGTATCCAGCAAAATCGTGCTCCCAGAGCCTATTTCAAGGGTTTTCTGAACGGTCTCAGTGATCATCATATCGCCCGCACTCGCCGGCCCACTATTGCCTCCTCCCCATGATCCGGTAAGCATCCCAATCCACATAATCGTCTGCGTCAGCAATGCTACCATCAACGTATTCATAACGACCTCCCTTTCTTTTCCACTTGATCCAATCCGGACGACTCGTTTGTGACCTACGAGCATGGGAGTGCTTTGTTTCATGGCAGCCGGACGGAGTCGGATGACTGAAGCTTGATTGATCCGGGATTGAGGAGTAAGTTGAAATTGCTGTCCACGAAGCGTAGTATTATCGGACTTTTTCAGAGGGGTTAATGATTAGAAAATCATATCGCATTACCAAAGTCGGTTCACTTAATAATCTCAAATGTGTCGAAGAGGAAATAGGCAAGCCCGGGGACGATGAGGTCTGCATCGAAATCAAGGCGATCGGTTTGAATTTCGCAGATGTGTTCACGATTGTCGGGCTTTACAAGGCTGCGCCAAAGAGAGATTTCATTCCCGGCCTGGAATTCAGCGGGAATGTAGTCGACATGGGAAAGAACGTCACCGATTTCTCCCGCGGCGACCGTGTAATGGGTTCGGTTCGCTTCGGATCTTACACGACTCATCTCAACATCGACAGTCGTTATGTCACCAGGATTCCGGCGGACTGGACGTACGAGGAAGGCGCTTCATTCATCGTGCAGGCACTCACAGCCTACTACGCACTCCTCCCTCTTGGTAATCTGAAACACGGTCAAACAGTGCTGATACACAGCGGCGCCGGGGGAGTCGGCATTTATGCGAACCGAATCGCCAAGAAGTTTTCAGCATATACAATAGGCACAATCGGCAACCCGGCCAAGGCAAACCTTCTAGAGTCCGAGGGATTCGACGATATTATCGTCAGGAACAACAACTTCAAGGCTGAACTCGCAAGGCATTTGGCCGGCAGAAAGCTCGACCTTGTGCTGGATTCCATAGGCGGCAAAATCCAAAAGGAGAGTTTCGATTCGCTTGCAACGACTGGCAGGATGGTAGCATACGGCCTGTCCCAGTTCGCTTCGCCGGGGCCGAGGCCCAACTACCTCAAGCTTGCACTCTATTATATCGCAATGCCGCGCTACCATACTCTCAACCTGATTGAATCGAACAGGTCCGTCCTCGGCTTCAACCTGATCTGGCTTTACGAAAGGGTGGACATGTGGAATACTCTCCTCAATGAGATACAGAACCTTCACCTCGACAAACCATACGTCGGTAAGGTCTTCGGCTTCGATAGGCTCAAAGAAGCAGTCAGCGTTTTCCAGTCGGGGAAGACAACCGGGAAGGTCGTCGTCACAGTGTGACGGTTGTGCACTGTCGTCATGCTCCCGATATTGGCGGCCAGGCGTTATCTTGTGTTGCTATGAAGGAGACCTATTCAGGTAATGCATAAGATATTCACTTCGAACGAGTACAACACACCGGACGACAAGCACCGCAACCTGGGTGACATGCTTGTGCTGAATACGAGGCTTTACTTCGTAAGCAGGTACGTCGGTATTGTGCTCAGGAGCAGAAAGGCCGCACTCGAAGGGTCGTATGACAGGGAGGCGTGGGTCGAGTCGTCTATTGATGTTTTCAGGCTGATAGAAGACTGCGGCGGCAAGTTTCACATTTCAGGCATAGACAACATTCGTCGGTGCGAAGGGCCTGTCGTCTTCGTCAGCAATCATATGAGTACCCTGGAAACGATGGTATTTCCCTCCATAATCGCATCGGAAAAAGAAGCAACCTTCGTCGTGAAAGACAGTCTCGTGCGCCATCCATTCTTCGGGGCGATAATGCAGTCAAGAAACCCGATCGTCCTGGGGAGAGAGAACTCCAGGGAGGACCTCATGGCCGTGCTGACAAAGGGACAGGAGTTGTTGGCCGCGGGAACTTCCGTTATCATATTTCCGCAGAGCACACGGATGGTGAAGTTTATACCTGAGAAATTCAATTCGCTCGGCGTCAAGCTTGCTGCAAATGCAAAAGTGCAGGTTGTCCCAGCCGCAATAAAGACCGACTTCTGGGAGATGGGAAAATACATGAAGGATCTGGGGCCAATCAGAAGGAAGAAGCAAATCCACATTGTTTTCGGTGAACCGATTACGGTAAAAGGGACCGGGAAACAAGAGAACGCGAAAATAATAGAGTTTGTCACCTCGCACCTGAAGGGATGGGGCGGAGAAGTCGCTTAGCACCGCAGCCCTCCCGGGTTGAGTTGTTCCGGATGTCTAGTACACGGCATTGAATAAGTAGCCGACCACTACTATGCCCGCTGCCACGGTGCCGACGAATGCAACGATCAGCCTCATCTTCAGGACCTTTCTTAATATGATTGTCTCCGGCAGCGACAGCCCTATGACAGACATCATGAAAGCGAGTACTGTGCCCAGTGAAGCTCCCTTTTCCATCAAGGCTTCCACAATCGGAATAATTCCGGCAGCGTTAGAGTAAAGAGGTACCCCAATCAGGACAGAGGCCGGAACGGCCCACCAGGCCGACTTCCCCATGATGCCGGCCATGAAATCGGCCGGGACGAAGCCATGAATTCCCGCGCCAACCGCGATCCCCGCGAGCACGTAGGGCCACACCTTCCCGACAATCTCACGCACCGACAATAGGCCCATGTCGATTCTCTCCCGGAAGCTGATTCTTGACTCCGGCACCGCATTCGGGCCGACGTTCATCCTGAATACCCAGTCTTCCACGAAGCGCTCCATCCTCAGCCTTCCGATGACTGAACCCGAGAAGATTGCGATCACGAGACCGGTGGAGATATAAAGAAGCGCGGTCTTCCAGCCGAATAGACCCAGAAGGAGAACCACCGCGATTTCGTTTATCATCGGGGCGGCAATCAGGAAGGAGAAGGTGACTCCCAGCGGGACCCCGGCTTCCACAAATCCGATGAACAAGGGAACAGCCGAACATGAACAGAATGGTGTCACAATTCCGAGAAGCGAGGCGAGGACATTGCCGACAGCGGTTTTCTTTCCTCCGAGGATTCGCCGTGTCCTCTCGGGAGAGAAATAAGTTCTCACGATGCCGATGAAAAACACTACGAGCAGGAGAAGCATCAGCACTTTCGGAGCCTCAAACAGGAAGAACCTCAATGTCTCGCTGATTTTGGAGGCACGGTTAAGCCCAGCCGCATTGAACAGGATCCAGTCCACTCCGGTCTGCAGGTAGACGTAGACAACTCCCCAGATTATCAGGAGTATTCCGATTATCAGAAGCCGTTGCCTGAGCCTGCCTGCAGATTGGCGCTGAGTCGTTATCTCGATTGCCATTTGAATCTCAGCCGGTCAGTTTTCTTTCTTGCCGAATATGGTCACCATTTCTTTGAGGACCTCGATTTTGGGAACCATTCCCTGAAACATGATCTTCCCGTCTATGACAAGTGCGGGAGTGCTCATGACGCCGTACGAAGCTATGTCCTGAAAGGACTGGACCTTTTCAATTTCCGCATTCACTTCAAGCTCCTGAAGAGCCGTGATCATTCTCTTTTCGAGTGTCTGACAATTGACACATCCTGAACCCAGAATTTTTACTTTCATCTGACAGCTCCCTGATTTACGGTTAACGATATTTCGCCAAATGTCGAACCGTTTGAAAACAAAAAAAAAATATCTACAGCCCGCAGATTTTTTCCTTGTCTACCGTCTTTGCTTTTCCGATATCCGACACCGCGGTCTTGTCGTCCTCAAACCATCTGGACACGAGGGCGAGCGCTTCCTGAGTGTGAGGATCGGTCGAGTTACTGTTCAGACCGTAGAAGATCCACTTCCCTTCCTTTGTGTCAGTGACAAGGTCGGCATCGCGCAGTATCGCGAGATGCTTTGAAACTGTTGAAGTGGCAAGATTCAGTATGCTGGTTACTTCACAGACACAAAGCGGACGGACTTCCAGCATCTTCAGGATCCTGACCCGGTTCCTGTCGGACAGTGCGCGGAAAACTCTTACAGACTTCACATCCATTTCATTTCGTCGTTTATCGAATTATAAACAAAGGACCCGGATGAATCAAGAGCTTCTTCCGGGTCTGCGTAAGCAACTGCTTATTTCTGATAAAGCTTCGTGACTGCGGGTACAAGGTATTCCCCAAACGCCCTTTCGAAATCGTATTCCGGCCTCCAGCCCCAGTCCTTTCTCGCTACTGAGTCGTCAACGTCTTCCGGCCACGTATCGAGTATGGCCTGCCTCTTAAGATCCGGCTGGAAGCTGATTGACGCCGAAGGGAAGGCTTTCTTAACACGCTGTTTCAACTCGCCGGCGGTCGGGCTGAACGATCCGACGTTGTAAATCTGAGTACTGAGCCTCTCCTTTGGGGCGGCCTCCAGTTTCAGGAGCGCGCTCACGCCGTCGGGCATCGCCATAAACGGAATCCTCGTGTCTTCCCTCACGAAGCAGTCGTACGCCTCACCGCTCGCCGCGTGATGGAGCATCTCCGGGGCGAAGTCGCTCGTCCCGCCGGTCGGAAGTGTAACTGCGCTAATGAGTCCGGGAAACCTTACGCACCGAAAGTCCACCCTGCCCCCCATCGGCTCCGCATCAAGCTGCCTGTAGAACTTCGTATAGTATTTTCCCAGTCGCTCGCAATAGAGTTTGTTGATGCCGTACATCGTCCGCGGCTCCGTCCACTCGTCCTCCTTTACTTTGGATGCACCGTGTTTCGCCTCAAGATCGGGAAGTCCATACACGGCAATCGAGCTCG
>JBJKPN010000169.1:0-13364 GCA_046706365.1 Candidatus Kryptoniota bacterium
GAAGAGTTTGCCAACCCTCAGCGCGACTTTCGAAGGAGCGTACTCGTCAGCGTATTTCTCATCGGCATCCTTTACATAGCAGTGGCGATAGTCACGATAGGAACCAAAGCATACGAGGCAGGGGGAAGCGTGGCGCCGTTTGCGGAGATCTTTTCGAGGCTGCTGGGCACCTATGGCGGTGCGGGGACGGCAGTGTTGGCACTTTTCATCATATTCGCTACCTCGAATGCATACGCGGCCGGGATGACGAGGGTGATCTACGCCGCGGCGAAGGATTCGGCTTTCCCCCGGTCGCTTGCTCATCTCAACGCGAAAACCGGCGTTCCCGACCGGAGCCTGATCATGCTCACCATATCGGCATTGATCATGTTGAGCGTTTATTATTTCACCGGTGCCGAGCTCGAAACGGCGCTCCTCATCCCGAGCGGGGCTGCGATCGTCGTCTACATAATAGGTTCTGGGGCCGGTATAAAAATGCTCAGGGAAAACAATTGGCGAAAGGGCTTGCCCTGGATCGCTCTATTTATTTCCGTGGCAGCGCTGCCGTTCGTGGGAATCCTGGTCGTGCCGGCAGCAGTCGTCGGCGGGATAGGCGCCATTTACGGATCGAAGCTGAGCCGGCGAGGTCATATGATAAGCTCGGGCGAGCCGTCGGAGTAGAGCAGCGGCAATTCACCACTGTTTCCAGGCAATCTTGAGGACCAGATTGGCAATAGATACCACGGCAATGATCAATGCCGTGAGCTCCTGTCCGGTACTTGAAAGCACAGCCGCCGCGCATATGAAGAGAACTGAGGATGTGACACTGCCAGCCGCCAGCTTCGCGCGACGCTTTCCGTTCGGGGCCAGGTAAACTGACCAGAAAATTATGAGTATCGCGGGGATACAGATTCCCAGAGTCAGATGGAGCAACAAAGTGCCATGGATTGTAAAACCCCAATAGCACAAACTGGCCAGCATTGCTATCTCCAGGAGGAAGGATAGCGTGAGATTAATGAATTTCATCGGCGTTTCACTCCATAGTGATATGTCTCACTCAACCGCCACGCCTCCTGCGGGGTTCCTGTCGTCCATTTGTCATTCTTTCCAACACAGTCCGCATTGCCGAAAACATCCCGAGAAATCCATACGTATTCCGGTACTCTCTTTGACTTGGGAAAATGTCGGCAAACCAACTGACGATGGCGGTCGATTGTGAACGAGCATGCCCGGAAATTTGTTCTATATGAAGTCATGAACGTCGCTTGGTTCCGGCTGCTAATTATCGGTCCTGGCGAAACGTGGCAGTATTTTCAGGTAGTCACCGCCGGCAAACTGCAAACTTGAAAACGTTTGGAATGTCACAGAGTACGTCCGAAGATATTCATAAAAGGCTGGATGAAATATATCGCGCCGAATCGCGCCGAATTCTCGCCACGTTAATCCGCCTTCTCGGCGATTTCGATACGGCTGAGGATGCGATGCATGAAGCGTTCAGCGCGGCAATGGAGCAGTGGCCTCGAGACGGAATCCCATCGAACCCGAGAGCGTGGCTTGTTTCCGCGGGCCGATTCAAAGCCATCGATCGAATACGCCGACGGGCGAAGTTCGAAACTTCGCTGGAGCCGCTTGGTGAGAATATTGCTTCGGACGAAAGTGTGGCGGATATCGACGATGAATGCGTTCAGGACGACAGGCTCCGGCTAATCTTCACGTGTTGTCACCCGGCATTGTCCCCGGAAGCACGTGTCGCGCTCACTTTGCGCGAAGTATGCGGGTTGACGACGGAGGAAATCGCACACGCATTCCTGACTACTCCGCCGACGCTTGCCCAACGTATCGTGCGTGCGAAGACGAAGATCCGGGATGCGAAAATTCCGTACGAGGTGCCTGGCAGAGACGAGCTTCCGGACAGACTCGACGCGGTACTGCAGGTTATCTACCTGGTCTTCAATGAAGGATACTCCACATCGTCGGGCAAGTTCCTGACACGGGCAGATCTCTCCCTGGAAGCTATAAGACTCGGACGTTTGCTTGTAGAGCTTTTGCCGGAACCTGAGGTTCTGGGAATTCTCGCGCTGATGCTTCTCCACGAATCGCGCCGGGCGGCCCGGGCCACAGCTGACGGCGACATCGTCCTCCTTGAAGATCAGGACAGGTCGTTGTGGAATCGCGAGCTGATAAACGAAGGTGTTGGACTTGTCGAGAAGGCTCTTTCGACAAGGCGGTTCGGTGCCTATACGATCCAGGCGGCCATATCTGCTGTTCATGCGGAGTCGCCCGACTCATCGTCTACCGACTGGGCGGAGATCGTTGCGCTGTACGACATGCTCATGCGTGTCAATCCGTCCCCTGTCGTCGAGCTCAATCGTGCGGTTGCAGTCGCGATGCGTGACGGACCTGAAGCGGGACTCGAACTAATCGAAGGGATACTGGACAAAGGTGAATTGACGGACTATCATCTTGCACATTCCGCGCGCGCCGAAATGTGCCGGAGGTTGGGAAAAAAGTCTGAAGCGAAATCGTCTTACGAGAGGGCACTTTCACTGGCGCAGCAGGAACCTGAAAAGAGATTCCTCGTCAGGCGGCTGAGTGATTTGTCCCGCTAGGGTTCGAGGCCGATTTTTTTGACCCGTTGCTTTTGATCTTGCTATTAGCTTGTTGAAACAGGAGGAAGAAATGAAATACGTTTGTCTTGTTTACGGAGAAGAGTCGAAGATCGGCAGGATGACCGACGATGCTTGCATGGAGAACGACGCTGCAATACGAAAGAGCGGTCAATGTATCGCATCTGAGCCGCTTCAACAGGTCGGTACGGCAAAGACTCTGAGGGTTCGTGAAGGAAAGGTATCCGTTGTCGACGGCCCATTTGCCGAAACCAAGGAGGCGCTTGCCGGCTTTTACCTGCTTGATGTGAAGGATATGAATGAGGCACTGGAAATTGCCGCGAAGATTCCGCCGGCGGAGGTCGGGTGCATCGAAGTAAGGCCGGTGAGAGAGCTTATCAGCACCAAAGGCAAGCACAGGGTTGTCGAGTCCGCAGTGAAGGGGTGAGTTGTCTCGGCATCGGTTGGAAACCGACGCCTTGGAAAAATCGGGAACCCCCTTCGGGGTTTTGCGCTTTTTCCCAGCCGTTCGTTTTAACGAATGGCTGGGGTTAGAACCTGCCTTCCAGACTCACCACGAAATTCCTTATCGGCCCAAGGTTACCGGGCAGCTCGACGTAATTATACTGGAACAGGTTGTTGACCTGAAACCCGAGCGTCACCGGGATTCCCAGCCGTGCCATATCGACTGAAGCGCGGGCATCGAAAATCTCAATAGGAACCTGCGCATTCCAGTTTGGAATGAACGACTGAAGCAGATCGTCGATTCTCAGCATCTTGCTTATGTACCGGAAATCGATTCCAGCCGAGAAGCCATCGTAATTAAACGTTGCGCTCGAATAGAACATGTGCCGGGAACGATACCTTAGAAACTGGCCGGTTGTCAAATCTATCGGCCAGGTGTAGGTATAACCGAAATCAAGCCGCAAGTGCCGCTCGAACAGGTCGGTCTTCAAATCGATCTCCGCGCCCTGTACACGGGCCCGCGTAACGTTGTCGAACTTGATCGTTAACTTGCCGCCTGTCGAATCGAACCCCGCCTCGATGAGGTTCGTGAAGTTGCTCTGGTATAATGCGCAGTCGAGCATGACTGCGTCGGACAAGTATTGCGTCCCGCCGATCTCGAACGACCAGCTTCGCTCCGGCTTCACCCCGGCGTTAGGCACGATCGGAAGGTATGGAGTCGACTCGTTAACGTAGAGCTCCGCAAGGGACGGCGCCCGGAATCCCTGTCCGACCGAGGCGCGAAGAGTTGTAGCCGGACCTGCGGAGTAGACGAGCCCGACTTTCGGGCTCAGGTTTGTCCATGGCGGGATTCCGATGATTTCCTGGAAGTCGTATCTGAATCCTGCATCGAGCCTGAGATCGGATGAAGGATTGAGCTCGGCCTGCATGTACCCGGCTGCGCCGTCTCCCAAATGCGTCCCGTAATAAAAAGCGATTACGCGGTCTATGTTTCCAACCGCACCGAACGTCAAGCGAAAATTGTCTCCGGATTCCCATGTACCCTGTGCTTCCAGATTTGCCGTGTTTGCGAACGAGCTTGTTCCTCCAATTCCAGCGCTGTCGTAGCGCAGAAAACTGCTGAAGAATTCGCCCTTCAGACTGTAGGAAAAGCTCTGTCCCGAAAAGCCTTTGAACATGAGATCTGTATTCCATCTCGTCGTCACAGCCTGTGCGTTTTCCTGCGCGGGGTCGGGGAGAAGCGGATTGTCGAGGCCTTTCCAATAGTAAAAGGTCGCCTTTTTCTGATGTACGATGCTCGAGATCAGCTTCAACTGCTCGAAGGGGGAGAAATCGTATTCCATTTTCGCGAATCCGTTCCAGCGATTGTAGCTGTCGTTCTGCCGGAATCCGTTATCGGCTCCGTAGCCGCCGTATGCAAGGATGCCGAAGTTGCCGAACCTCTGCGTATGGGTTGCGTAAAATCCCTCCATCCCGCGTGGTTTGTCGCTCCATTTCCACTGTGGGTAATACGGCTGGTCGTACAGACCCGAATAGATCCTGTAGTCGGTCTGCGGCGCGGAAGGAATGTCACGGGTTATGACGTTGATTACGCCGCCCATAGCGCTCGATCCGTACAGCGCCGAGGCTGCTCCCTTCACGACTTCGACTCTCTGCACCTGGTCCACAGGGATCATATCCCACGCAATCTCTCCCATGTCTCCGGTCATGAGCGGCATGCCGTCCATCAGGAGGAGCACCCTGCTTCCGACGCCCATGCTGTAACCCGTATAACCGCGGATGTCGACTTGGTCCTCGAGCATCCTTACTCCCGGAACGTACTGCAAGACGTCTTTGATGGAAGTCGGGTTCAGGGCCATGATGGTTTTCGAATCGACGACATTCACACTTACGGGAACGTCGGACAACGATTGTTCATGGGTCGTCGCCGTCACGACCACCGGGCCGGTCTGTACGGGAAGAGGGAAGAGGACGACAGCCACGCTCGTCGTTTTATCCGGAACGATGTTTATGCCCGTAACTACCTTGCGGGAGTAGCCGATCATCGAGAACGACAATGCGTACGTCCCGTGCGGAATGCCGGCGATGTGAAACCTCCCGTCCGCATCTGTGGCAGCGCCGAGCACCGTGTTCTGAACGACGACATTCACTCCGGGAAGTGGATTGCCGTTTTCCGCGCTCCTGACGATGCCGGAGACAGTGCCCGTCTTTTTGACTGAAACTGTCTGAGCGAACAACGGGCTAATTACCGCCTCCGCGAACAGAACGAGGAGTATGAACCTCTTTGCCGTCACGAGGTGAAATTAGTCCTCGTGTATTTCGGAACAAAGACGGAACCGATGCTTCCCATGACCCGATGCCCTTAGCGCATTTCTATCTCAGCACCGCCTGCAGGGTTTCCTGAACTATCGCATCCATCACCACATACCCCTTGTGATTGGGGTGTACCCCGTCCAAAGTCAGCCCGGGATCGAAACCCTTCTGCGCGTCCACTAGTTTCGAATAGTAGTCTACGTAGGGAATCTTGTTCTCATTACAATACGATTTGATCATCGAGTTCAGCTTTACGATCTTCTCGGCCGGCTGCAAACCCTTGTGCCAGGGAAAATCGTAGGCAGGCAGGACGGAGCAGAGGATTACCTTGATATGGTTCGCTTCAGCCAGCTGTGTCATGGAAATGATATTATCGAAGATGTCTTGCAGAGTGGTCGGACCGGCATTCTCCGCCAGGTCGTTGGTACCTGCGAGGATGACGACGACAGTCGGTTTCAAATCGACCACATCCTGCCGGAAGCGAAGGAGCATCTGGGCGGAAACCTGTCCGCTGATACCCCTGTCGATATATCCGTTGTCTGCAAAGAATGCGCTGTCTCGAATCGCCCAGAATTCTGTGATGGAGTTTCCCATAAAGACCACCCTGTTTTCTCCGGGAGCGGGGGCCGGGAGGCTCTTGTTGGCTTGGGCATACTTAGCATAATTAACCCATTGGGTCAGGTTCTGAAAACTCTGACTGTAAGCGGGGAACTGGAGTAGAAGCAGAACCGGGATGACAGGGCCGAGTATCTTTTTCATGGTCGAATACCTCCTTTGTGCTTGTCGCCTAAAATATGCGACGGAGGGTTCATTTTACCAACCCCTAATTGAGCGAGAATGTCTCACGCGTGGGTGGATCTATTGCCGGGGAAGGAATCTACACTCTGGCGCGATCAATCCTGTCTTTGAGGTAATCGGCCACTATCCACGCCGAACCGGCCATCGCAAGATTCGAGGCGTTTTCTGTCCAGTTCGACATTACATGCGGATGGTTCGCGCATGCCGGTACCCATATTAGCAGACCGAACAGTATGAGCATTATCGTGAGCAACACAGATGCGAGAAGGGCAGAGCGTCCCGACAACAATGCAAAGGCGGCAAGCGCAAATGTGATCGTCGTGGCTATCGCCCAGAACATTTGATCGGGAGGAATCCACCTCGGGACGAGGCTTGCCGTATATGGGAGATAGAAGAGCTGGTACAGCGCATAAGTAAGGACACTAACGCCGTAGCTCATGTAGGCTACTCTTTCGATCAGTTCGGCTCTCGATTTGTCACCTATGATCGTAGTCGCAAAAATAAAGACAGCTCCAACGAGTATGGAGAACTGCTCGAAGAAATCTCCGTATGGAAAGAACTGCAGCGGCGTCTTGAATATCGGCGGGATCTCGTAGATAGTGGTGATAGAAAAAATGATGAGGAGTGTTATTGCGCCGTACCTGAGGGTCCGTTCCCACATGACTGTGAGGCCGCCGGCAATTTCTATTGCGCCGAAGACGTACACCAGAATCTCCGGGTGGGAGAGTCCCCCCAGGGCGTGGATCTGGTGCCAGGTCAGAGTCAGGATGCCGAAAGCCATGGCAGCAACCCCGAATACGTATCGTCCCAATCGAATTTGCATATCGCTAACCTAACACCTGCTACGTTCCGTAGGGTTCCTCCATGCAGTTCCCGGCATGAATCATTCCGACCGACGGGAGGCGTCTCGGGTCTTGTCGAGTAGGGGATTGCCACGGCACGCTGTCGCCTGCCTCGCAATGACGGTAGGTTCTATGTTTTTCAATGGAATCCCCCGGCTATATTCCAAAATAGACCCGTCATCGCGAGGAGACCCGCATGAGCGGGTCGACGTGGCGATCCCCGACATGAGGCAACTGCCTTTGGAATGAATGGGGGACGGGTCAGGCGGAAGCCTCCCGGCCTCCGCCTGCTGCATACTACTTACTACCTACTTTCTATTTCCCCGGCTGCGGCTGGTCCGGCGACTGAGTCGGATTCGTACCTCTCGGTCTCCCGCCTTTCCTTATCGGCTTGAACTCCTCCAGCAGTCCCTTGTTGCCCGCGAATGCCGACTTCGCGAAACTACGGATCCTGTACATCTCTTCTTCGAGTGCCGCAACGGCCTCGTCACGAGTTTGAGTGGCTACTGTGCGGAGCTTCTTCGAATGCTCCTGGATGCTGTCTGCCGTGACAAGGTTCGCGTAAGCGGGCGTGATCGATGCGATGTCTTCCTCGGTAAGTCCGTTCTCGACAAGCTCGTCGTGGTACTTTGTGCAAACTCCGGCAAGATGATCGAGAAGTGGCGAGATTTTTCCGACGCTCTTCGAGGCGTTGCTCCCGATCCGGAATTCCTTCAGCTTCGTCTTGTTTTTCCCGAAAGCGGACCGACCGGCATTCTGAATCTTCCTTATTATTGTCTGCCCCTCTTCGAGAAATTTGTTCTGCGATTCCGTGTTCTGTATCATCGTATCGTGAGCGGCTTTCTGAAGCGATCCCTTCCTGGTGACCGAATCGATCAGGTTGGCAAAATTGTTGATCCTCACCTCTTTGAATCCCTTGGCGATCATCTCTTCTTTGCGAGTATTCATCGTCAGGTTTAGATTTGAAGCCTCTTCGCTTGTGTCGTTGACAGTTCTTGCCATGATGTTCCTCCTCTTTGTGTTGTTGACACGATGATCGGAACGCACTACAGCGCGTCCCGTGTGATTATTTATCTTTCAGCAGTTCCGTGACGACGGCAATCGTCATCCGGGAATGCCGGAGACAAATCATTCCAACAAGAGGGATGCATCACTTCGAATTGAACGGAACAGATCGGCCTATCCATCCCGGTATCCTTATTCCCCGTAGAATTGTGGGGAAAAGTCCTTCTCTATTTCATATTCAGGTTTTGACCACTTCGGCCCGCACCGCCCGGAAGTCTATCCCGTCCCCAACAAGCCGTATCTCATGCCTGAACTACGCCCTAATTTAATCGAAAGAACTGTTTAGTCAAGGGGAAAGTCTCTGCAATACCTGAATAGTCTTAACATGAATTCCATTGACAGAATCTTGGCGGCTATGGAAGTTCACGCAATCGAATAACATTAGTGCTATTCGTATTGTTTTTTGAACCGGTACGTTATCGCCTTCTCGACCCTGAAATCGTTATTTTTGGGCCGGGAATTAGGTTTCAACGCCAGGAAATTAAGTCGGCACGCCCGGTAGGCGATTTTCTCCGACCTGTAATGATTTTTCCGCAACCGGTAGGAAGTTTTCCCGGAGATGGAAAGAGTTTTCTCCAACCTGCAGAGAGTTTTCCGGAAGCTGCGAAGACTTTTCCGGGACCGGAATAGAACTTTCTGCTGCCGGCGAGGAGTTTTCCGCGACAGGCAGGAAGTCCGGCACTTCGGGTAAGATCGTCTCCGCAAAGAGCATGTTGTTGTTCGGCACCGGTATAAAACATTTCCTTCACGGCGAAAAGCCGGAAGTAACGGTATACGGCTCCGGGCCCGACACGGTTCCTGCCGCAGGATTACGGGCCGGGGAAAATCTGTAAGCGGTTGTCGAAATCCCTCCCCACCAAACGACTATTCATTGTGACCGATTACAAAACGAAACGGAAATGTCAAAAGGCTTGTCTTGAGCTTGCCGAAGGGAGGAGAAAGTAATGGAAGCAACTATGGAGTACACTTCAGGTAAAGACCGCCCGATCGGGCGCGGTGCCGTATGGACAGGACGAATCCTGAGTGGGCTTGTGGTTCTCTTCATGCTCTTCGACAGCATTACGAAGATAACCATGAACCCTTATGTGGTGAAGGCGAGCGCGAAACTCGGATATCCCGTGAGTGCAATCCCCGTCATCGGTATGATCCTGCTTGCATGCGTCGTGCTCTACGTGATACCCCGGACTTCGGTTATCGGAGCGGTACTGCTTACAGGGTATCTGGGCGGCGCGGTCGCGACTAATCTCCGGATCGGAGCGCCGCTTTTCAGCAACCTACTGTTCCCGGTTTACTTCGGGATTGTGGTCTGGGCGGGATTGTATCTGAGGAACCGGCGCGTGCGAGAGTTGTTCTCGTTGTTGTTCGTCATGCCCCGCAGCGGTACCCGGTAATTCGAAATTCGATCAAACGGTACTTGAACTATTTATTTGACGTCATATAAGGAGATCCATGAGAAAGGTTGTTTTTGCAATCAAAATTACCACTGACGGCTACTGCAGCCACACGGAGGTGGTTGACGGCGTCGGGGTGCTCGAGTACTATACGACGCTGCTGCTCAGTGCGGATCTCATGCTATTCGGTCGAAAGTCTTATCAAATCATGGCGCCCTATTGGCCCGACATCGCAAGGAGCCAATCGGAGACAGCGGCAGAGAATGAGTTTGCCCGCGTGTTCGACTCGCTCGACAAAGTCGTATTCTCCACAACATTGAAGAGCGTCGAGGGGAAAAACACGAGAATCGTCCAGGCAAACGTAGCCGAAGAGGTGCTCTCGCTGAAGCAGCAGCCCGGAAAAGACATTTACGCAGGTGGCGGGAATTTGAGCATCGCGTCCCAGCTTTCGGAACGTGACCTGATCGACGAGTATCATTTTGTGGTTCAGCCGATTGTTGTCGGGAAGGGACCGCGGCTATTCGAAACCGTGAAGATGAAGGATAGGCTTCAGCTGGAGTTAATTGGTTCTGAAACCTTTGAAAGCCGCGTCGTAGCCCTTCGCTATGGATTGCATGTATGAGAAGAAACCGCACGCGAAAAGGGCCCCCGTCGAACCGTCCCGATCCCGTTAAACTGAATACGTGGAACTACCTGGAAAAGCGATTGTCGGATAACAAAGCTTTTGGGTGGCAAGAGAAAGTGAGCGCACTCGTTGAAGGTCATCGTTTTCTATGTTAGATGGAAAATTGATTCTCAAACTGCGTTCTTTCTTTTGTCTTGACACAAAAGAAAGAACCAAAGAAAAGGTCAAGGCTCGACAAAAAATGGCGGAGACTTTCTTCGCGGAGCTAAAATGAATAAAATGCGTCTCATCATTAAATCGCACAGAAGACGAATATTCATTTCCAGACGCTCCGCTTCGAAATTTTCGAGGCGCCATTTTTTGTCAGGCCGTTCGGACGGATTGCCGTCTCGTTGTGACCTTGTCGCCTTTCGGAATTCTGCATCAATTTCCCGGATGCTGCGGCCGGACAGAGCTGAAGAGAGAGACTGCCGGTCGGGAAGCAAGCAGGGATGAAGACAATTCTTGATAAGACCACGAGAGATCGACTCGTCGCCAGGATCGACCTCGTGAACGAAAACCGTACTGCGAATTGGGGACAAATGAATGTCTCCCAGATGTTGAAGCATTGTATACGATGGGAGAAGATGGCCTTGGGAAAGAAGAAATACAGACCATCTATCCTCGGCCGCCTGTTCGGCAAAGTGGCGTTGAAGAGCTTTATCAAAGTTGACGCGCCTTTTAGGCGGAATGTGCCGACGCTTCCGGACTTGAGAATAAAGGAGGATGGCGGTGATGTGGAGTCTCTGAAGAGCGAGTGGATTGCCTTGATCCGGGAATATAAAGACTATTCCAACTTCGACTTCGTTCATCCTTTCTTCGGAAGAATGGACAAGGACCAAGTTGGGGTCATGGCATACAAACATACCGACCACCATCTCAGACAGTTTGGCTGCTGAGCGCCGAAGGATTTAGTGGAATTCGGTGGCGGTTGAATGAGACTTTCAGTAGAAGAATGGAGGCGATTTATCATGAACGGCAAGGGATCATTGAAGCTCGACATTTACGTCAACTACAAGGGCAATTGTGCCGAGGCTTTTCGATTTTATGAAAAGCACCTCGGCGGCAAAATCGCATCGATGGCGACATTCAGGGAGATTCCGGAGCAGGGAAACATGCCGCCGGACTGGGCCGACAAAATCGTTCACGGCAGGATAGAGATCGGGGGTGCTGTACTAATGGGGGCCGACGTTCCGACCGCGGAACCTATGCGCAGTGCCTATCTCGCGCTGAGATTCGACACTGCCGAAGAGGCTGAGAGAATCTATGCCATCCTCTCAGACGGCGGACAGGTATTCATGAAGATGGAGGAGACGTTCTTCGCCTCCCGTTTCGCCATGCTGCGGGACAGGTTCGGGACAAACTGGTTCCTTATGCACGAACGGCAAACACCCGAGAGTTGAGCTTCGGCTTACGAAAGTGTCTCGCTGGAATAATCACGAAGCAATCCTGCTAACGAGTGATCTCTGTTACTCCTGGTTCCAACGGTTCAGCTAATCTCGATTTTATCTGCGGGACCAGTTGTTTCAGGGTAAGATAAGTATTGTCTTGACCATTCAGCAGGAAGACTGCTACCGGGAATTTGAGGAAGTTTTGTTGATGTTCAAGATTCTTGTCGAACGTTATCAGTCAATCGACCATTTAATGAACGAAGCAGCAGTCTGAATATGTTGTAGTTCGGTGTGGCCAGGGCAGCAGTGTAATGATGGAATGTTAAAATCGGAGGAACCTCGGCAAACCCTCTCGTTCATTTCGAGACAACGGGCAAATATGTTGTATCAACTACAAGACTGAAAGGAGATCGGAATTGCAGAAACTACGAGTAGCCAATTTTTCCATTTCCGTAGACGGATTTGGAGCCGGTCCTGACCAGGACATCAACAATCCGCTGGGAGTCGGAGGCACCGGTCTCCATCAGTGGTTTTATCCTACGGATGTCTTTCAGAAGATGCAGGGCGGAAAACAGGGTGAGACGGGTGTGGACAATGATTACGCAGCAAAGGGATTTGAAAATGTCGGCGCCTGGATACTCGGGAGAAATATGTTCGGCCCGGTTAGAGGAGACTGGCCTGACGATAATTGGAAAGGATGGTGGGGAGAAAACCCGCCGTATCACCACCCCGTTTACGTCCTTACACACTTTGCGCGGGAACCGATATCGATGGAAGGCGGGACAGTATTTCATTTTGTAACCGAAGGGATCGAAGCCGCTCTTGAACGGGCAAAACATTCGGCAAATGGTAAAGACGTGTTGCTGGGAGGCGGAGTAAGTACAGTTCGTCAATATTTGACCGCGAGACTAATAGATGAAATACATGTGGCTATGTCTCCCGTGATCCTTGGTTCGGGAGAAAGCCTCTTTGATCGTATCGATCTGCCTGCGCTCGGGTACAGGTGCACGAAAAACACTCTTACTCAAAGAGCCATGCATATTATCCTTGCGAGAGATCAGGAACGCAGCAGCTAATGCAACTCTGCTAGTTGGACGTCGGACGGAAAAGAACCTGGAAGAAAAGGGAGACGGAATGAAATTCTTATGTATCGGTTACTTCGATGCGACAAAAATGGGCGCGCGGCCGAAGGAAGAGATAGACGCCCTCATGGAACAATGCCGGCCCCACCTCGACGAGCTCTATGCGAGCGGACAGGTGATTTGCGACATCGGGGTCCTGGATGGCGGGAAATGCCTGCGGCGGGTGAACGGAGTCGTGACGGCCGCCGACAACCCCGCCCCGAAAGGAGACGAAGCAATCGGCGGTGCGTTCCTGATCGAGGCACATGACATGGACGATGCGATTCGCGTGGCATCGTTGCATCCGGCAACGCGGATTCCCGAAGGCGAGAAACTCGGCTGGCATACTGAAATCAGGCCCGTATATTTGTTCAAAACACCAGGAGATAATTTGAAATGAGAGTGCAGGATTACACTACCACTTTTTTCGTGGACCAAACGCCTGAAGAGGTCTTCAAGGCAATCAATAATGTTCGCGGATGGTGGTCGGGAGAAATAGACGGCGACACCGACAAACTCGGCGCAGAATTCACGTACCGCGTTCCGAACGTACATTTTTGCAGACAGAAGATAACGGAGTTGATACCCGGCAGGAAAATTGTCTGGCATGTGCTGGACGCCGACATCACTTTCGTGAAAGACCGGGAAGAGTGGAAAGACACCGACATTGTCTTCGAGATCGCCGGAAAGGGAAGCAAGACTGAGGTGCTCTTCACGCACAAAGGTCTG
>JBJKPN010000170.1:0-22496 GCA_046706365.1 Candidatus Kryptoniota bacterium
GTAAAGGAGTATTTTGGCGGAACTCAGTCCGCCAAGCCGCTCGTTCACCTGCGTGTTTATCACCTTATAGTATTCGACGGTCGAGACCCAGCCGGATCCGCCGATGAGACCTAAAGTCTTCATTCAAACATCCTCCCGTGTTTCAGGCTCGTGATTGTCAACCCTAAGAGACCTCTGGCTATGCGCTCAACGTGCCATATTTTGAACTTATACCAACTCCAGGAGAACAGCAAGAAACCCTGACCGACAAGCGTTTCGATTCCAGCGGGCTCTCACTGCAAAAGATTTCCACTCGATCAGTTTTGCGCATGTTTCCCCGAGAGAAGGACAAGACATTATCGGGATCCCCCTCTACGCGGTCGACTCATTCAAATAATCTATCCGCGCCGCATTAATTAATTCAGATAAAATTTCGGGGCTTCGCGAAAGTCTTGAATCGTGATTCGGACACGACTCGCTTTCGCGACGCCCCGTTTGAGATTCGACTCTATAGCCGCCTTTACTTAAAATCCGCGTTGCACACGCTGTCGGCGATGTTATAATTGAACGTATAATGCGTCGAATCGATCGTGTGCTGCTCCGTATAAAGGGTGGTCTTGTAGTAGATGGCGAATGTATATGTTTCGCCCAGCTTCAGCCTGTGCAATGTGATCTGACCGTTGTTCAATCTGCCAAGGTCCACCTTTTCACCCGTGCATGTCCTGATGACATAAATGTCATACCCGTTCGGCTTGATCTGCAGCGGAGGGTCAAGGTGAGGACAAAACGCCGTAACATTCACCGCGACGTCAGTATAACCGGACTGGCTAATATCAAGATTAATCGTATTTGTCGCGCAGAGATCCGGAACGGTCACGCTTCCGGCCAAAGCCTCAGGACATTGGAGCTGGGTATAAGCTTCCACGGTCATCGGGACCCCTTTCGGTACGGTCAGATTGTTGAATGTGAAACTATTCTGTCCACCGTTCACATATTCCACCAGAAGGGTGGTCTCGGCCAATCTGAGTTTCAGCTTCAAGCTCGAGTAGCTGCCGTTGATATTCAATGTGTAATTGCCAGTACAGGTCTGCGCCCCGCTCGCGATCCACGCGGCCATCCAGCTCGACAGATGTGAGGCCTGAAATGCAATACTGAAGTTTCCATTGGCATTAGGTCCCGCGGCCGTACCGTTGGTTTCAAATTTCCAGGTCTGCGAGGTCTCGTCGAAGCTGTATACAGGAACGCTGTCGCCGTTCTTTATTTGTGCATTCGTGGATGGATTGATAGTGCTTCCCGGTACGGTGAAGGATAATGTGACCGGCGTGGAAAACGATTTGGCTAACTGTCCGTTCTGATTGGAAATTGTAAACGTTGCAAATCCGGCTGCCTGTGCGAATCCGGACCCGGTCGACCCGTCCTGGTTCGTGGCAGTCACACTCAAACCCGTCGGCAGCGCACCGTTTGCCGATTGGTTGTTCGAGAAATACGTTACGTTCACAGTCAGGGAGCCCGAAAGTGGATTTCCATTCGCATCCTTTATGGTGGTTCCGGACGGCACCGTAATCTCCGCAGAGCCCCCCGTGGTAGCCTCAGCGGTCGTTTGCACCGTGGTGGTGGTGCTTGTTTGCCCGCCCGAACCGGTTTGAATCGGCGTGGGAGGTGCAGTGCTCGTTCCCTGCGGAGGCGCGGACGTCTTCACCATGGCTATTGTAACAGGATGGCTCCCGGCGGAAGTGATAGTCATAGGATAGCTGGTAGTTTGATAGCCGCTGGAGCCGGCGACCAGGGTTACTTTGACGGGACTTTGGGAACTCGGAGTGACGTTGCTGGAGACACCGAACTCGAGCGCGCCGGACTGAGTGGAAGCCGAAGTTATCGGCTCATCGAGTGTGGTGACTATCTGGTTGGCACCCGGTCCCGTGAAACTGACGTTCACGGCCGACGCTATGGATTCGCCGGTGGCGGCATCGACAAAATTTACGGATGCCGTCGTATTTATCGACAGTGTATTGAAAACCAATGCGATGTTATCTATGGGGTTGGTGATATTGCAGCTCGTGTAGACGGTGACGAATACGGCGGCGAGAGCGGCACCAACAGCTAAATTTCGTTTCCTTGCCAAGTTAGCGATCATTTTACTTCCCAGCCTCCATTAAAATTTATAGGAAATGCCGACCGACAGAACCGGATAGAACTGAAACCACTTCAGATTGTCCTGCAGCTGTGGTCCCTGTGAATCCATAGGGGCAAGAAGTTTAGTCCCGGTCATCGTAGCCTGCGGCTTGCCCTGATAGAACGCCCCCAAATCGAACGTGAAGCCAAGTCCCGACGAGCCGGAGGTCGGATTGCCCAGTCCGACCCCGAGGTACGGAGCCACTTTCTGGAATGAGATGTCCGCCGCCACATTGCCAAGTTTCTCCGGAGTGTATTCGATATTGCCGGTTTTCTTGGTTACCGTCGGGGTAATCACCGCGCTTACCTTGTTCAGATTCACCACAAGTCCGCCGGTAACCCTCAGGTTGTTCTCGAAGGGGAACCAGTCAGCCAGGGCGAAAACGTTGGAGAGACTGAGCTTGCCGTCGACACGATAGTCGCTTGTCTGTTCCACGTTGTTTGCATTGAAAGACAATATCCCCGCGCCCAACGAGACATTGAACCTCGACGTCAGAGATCTGTATGCCTGGAGGCTGACGCCCTGCGTTCCAACCTTCAGTGAGGCGGCATACTCCTGTGCCATGATTTCGTGAGAGAATAGAACGGAAGTCAATAAGAGAAATGAAACTACCAGCCATGCTTTCATGCGCGACCCTCCTCCTTAATCTGTTGAATAGCTTTCAGTTAATCCTTGCTCAACGTTTGCGGCCGAACAGTCAAGTGGTCCTTGCTGTGTGGATTGTGCTTGTGAGGGTAGATATGATGGTATGAGTCGTAGGTAGGTACTTGTAAACTCTCGCGTATGTTAGCTATTCGCAATGTTGAAATCAAGCGTTTGCACCCGACAACCTTGAATCTAATTTTCCCCTTTTTTAGTTTGTTTGTCGATAGTCGTAACACGTAGGTCGTGCCTCCGTAGGACGAACTATCGTATTTGAGTCTCAGGGCGGCTTTTTCAGTCAGGGTCAGGCGGCTTAAGTCCCCGGTTCAGTAATACGTTGTACAGTTGTGTCAAAATTCAGGGCATGCGAATCATGAAAGCAGGCAGGTGCGGGCTAGCCATGGCCGCGGTGCAGGTTGCTGCGGCGCTCATCCTTAACCATACATCCCCGGCGCAGGAACGTTCAGGACTTGTTCTTACGCTGGATAAGGCAATTTCGATTGCACTCGAACAGAACAGGGACGTCCTGATTGCGAACGAGGACAGATACAAGGCAGACGCCCAAATAGCGGAAGCAAGATCCGGCGCCCTGCCTCAACTCTCCTTCTCTGCTCAGTACATGAGAAACATCAAACTGCCGGTAATCTTTCTCCCGGCAAACTCGCCGCCGTTCAATCCGACGAATTCCACCATATCCTTTGCAATAGGGTCGAACAATTCGTATCAGGGCGGACTCGCGCTTACCCAGCCGCTTTACAGCAGGACAGTCGGAGTCGCGCTCGACATCGCGAACACATACAAGGACTTTTCCGAATCAGGGTATCAGTCCACGAAGGATAACGTGGTTCTCCAGGTTAAGAAGGCGTTTTACGGCGTACTGTTGATGCAGAAGCTCGTCGAGGCAAACCGCCAGGGGCTCGAGGTCGTCAAAGCCAACTACGAGAACGTCCAGGCTCTCTACAGGCACGGCCAGGCCGCCGAGTTCGATTTGCTCCGGGCGGAGGTGCAGGTCGCCAACACAGAGCCGACGGTCATCTCGATGGAGAACAATCTCGTCCTTGCGGTCAACGGGCTGAAGAGTCTTCTCTCGATTCCGCTGGACAGCAGCATCATAATCCGCGGCGATTTTACCTTCGAAGAAGTTCCGGAGCGCGTGCTCGATGAAGGTTCGCACAGCGCACTCGCGACAAACCCCGGCATCAGGCAGCTGGAATTCCAGGAAACGATGCTCGATAAGAACATAAGCGTCGAACAGTCGAACTACTTCCCTTCCGTTTACGCATTCGGAGCGTACCAATGGCAGTCTCAGGACAACACGTTCCAGTTCAACAACTACCTCTGGGCTAAGATCCTGAATGTCGGGGTCACCCTGTCGTGGAACATATTCGACGGGCTGCGTACCCCCGCGCGGGTCGAGCAGGCACGGGTCGATTTGAAGAAGGTACAGTACACACGCCTGAAAGCCGAAGAAGGCCTGACCATCCAGGTGCAGTCTGCACGTCTCAAGATGGACGAAGCGAAAAGGAGAATTCAGGGTCAGGAAAAGAATATAGAACAGGCAAAGAGGGCGGTTTCAATTGCGGAGACACGTTTCAAAAGCGGCGTCGGCACGCAGCTGGAGCTTCTCGACGCCCAGGTCGCGATGACGCTCGCGCAGACTAACTATGCACAGGCGATTTATGATTACCTGGTCGCGAAAGCCGACTGGGATTTTGCGGTCGGGAGGGAACGCTGAAAGTAAGACAGCAATGGTAAATGAAATACTGAAAAGATTCGAGAATCCGAGGAGGCTAAATTTGAATAACAGAGTCCATTCTCTCCATACTATTTTTTTGATTCCTGCGTTGGCCGTGGCCCTGATATCCGGATGCGGCAAAACACCCAATGCGGAGAAACATTCGGGAAACATTTCATATTCCACAATTCCGGTCGAGATTGCCGTGGCTCACAGACAGCAGCTCTCCGTCACCAGACAATATTCCGGCACGCTCGAAGGAGAGGAGCAGGCAAATGTAGTCCCGAAAATCTCAGAGCGGATTACCGCAATTAACGCCAGGGTCGGCGAATCCGTCAAGGCGGGACAGGTTCTCATCGAGCTCGACAAGAGCGGCGCGACTTCCCAGTATTACCAGGCACAGGCCGCTTTTGAAAATGCCGGGAAGACGTTCGAGCGAATGAAGGCGCTATACCAGGAAGGGGCGATCTCGCAACAGTCACTCGACGGCACACAGACCGCTTATGACGTTGCTAAAGCAAACTTCGACGCCGCGAAGAGCGCGGTCGAGCTGACAACTCCCATTCCCGGCGTCGTGACCGCGGTAAACGTCAGCGTCGGAGACCTGACCCTCCCCGGAGGGGTTCTCATGACCGTCGCAAAGATCGGCCGTATGAAAGTGGACTTCGACGTAAACGAGACCGACCTCGGGAGCCTTGCCCTCGGCCAGAAAGTGGAGGTCTACTCCGAAGCGCGGCCCGAAGTGAAGATTACCGGAGAAATCGTGCAGCTGTCGAAATCGGCAGATGTTCGTTCACGGACTTTCCAGATTAAGGCAATGTTCAACAACACGCCGGACAACTGGTTCAGGCCGGGGATGTTCTGTCGGGTCAACGCAGCCGTCTCTTCGCATGATAAGTCTCTCGTAGTTCCGGCGGCATCAATAGTGAGCGACGGTGTAACCAACCGCGTCTTCGTTGTCCGGAGCGGGCGCTCCTTTCTGCAGGTCGTCAAGACAGGGCTCACGGACGGGCAATTGTTCGAGATACTCGGAGGCCTCAATGAACGCGACACTATAATAACGACGGGAGCAACAAGCGCGCGCGACAGCGGCTTCGTCACGATAGCCAGCGTCGGAGAATAGAATGGCATACCGGGATTCACTTGTTCCGATCGAGAGAATTAAGGGTTCGATCATGCTCTCAAGTGTACTGAAAAGCGAAAGGGCAATTGAAGTCGGCATTGCCATCATGCGGACGTTCGTCAGGATGAGAGAGCTCCCTGCCTCGAACACGGAACTCACCCGGAAACTGGATGCATTGGAGAAGAAATACGATGAGCAGTTCAGAGTTGTGTTTCAGGCAGTCAGAAAGATTTTAACGCCGCCGGAAAAACCTCAAAGGCCGATCGGCTTCCAGGTGAGAGAGCCAAGACTCTCCTATGCGGCACACGGGAGAAATAAAAGATGAAACTTGCCGATACTTCAATAGAGCGACCCGTTTTTGCGACGATGATGATACTGGCTCTCATCGTGCTCGGACTGTTTTCGTTCCTTAAACTAAACATAGACCAGTTTCCCGACATCGATTTCCCTTATGTCACGGTGACGAGCGTCCTGCCGGGCGCGGGACCCGAGCAGATGGAAACGGACGTGACGAAGAAAATCGAAGATGCCGTCAATACGATAGGTGGGATCGAGCACATAACCTCGATTTCGAGAGAAGGGGTGTCCTTCGTCATAATCCAGTTCAAACTCGAAGTCGAAGGGCGACAGGCGGCACAGGAAGTGCGGGAGAAAATCGCGGCAGTCCGCGCCGACCTCCCCACGGACCTCGAGGAGCCGGTCATCCAGCGAATAGACCCCGCGAGCATGCCGATGTTTACATTGACGGTTTCCGGACCGCGCTCCGACAAGGAGATAACCACATTCACGAAAAATGTGATAAGGAAGCGGCTTGAAAATGTGCAGGGTGTCGGACGTGTCGACCTCGTGGGCGGCGCGGAAAGGGAAATACAGATTGCGGTCGACGCATCGCGGCTCGAGGCATACGGCCTATCCGTCAACGACGTCATACAGGCTGTTGCTTCTTCGAATGTGGAAGTCCCGGCGGGCAACCTGACTCAGGGTCCGCGCCAGCTGCTTCTTCGTACAATGGGCAAATACACCAACGTGAGCGACTTTAACCGGGTTATCGTGGCGACACCCGGCGGGAAACCGGTTTACCTGTCGGACGTTGCGAACATCGTCGACGGGGTGAAGGAACAGACGAGCCTTACGCGGGTCAACGGCAGAAGCGCAGTCGGCCTCAGCATATTGAAACAATCCGGCAGCAATACCGTGCGCGTCGCTCAGGCAATACAGAAGGAGCTTGACAGGCTCGAGAAGGAAATACCGCCCGATTTGAGGATCACCGTGGCTCAGGACAACAGCACCTTCATAGTCGAAGAAGTGAACGACGTTCTCTTCGACATTTTCTACGGCGGACTGCTCGCAGTCATAGTCGTATTCATGTTTCTGGCCAACATTCGTTCCACGTTAATCAGCGCGATTGCGCTCCCGACTTCCATCATCGCGAGTTTCATCATAATGTACGCCCTGAACTTCACGCTGAACATGGTCTCGCTCCTTGCTCTTTCGCTCGCCGTCGGGCTGCTGATCGACGATGCGATCGTGGTTATAGAGAACATCTTCAGGCATATGCAGCAGGGCGAGACGCCGATGGAAGCGGCAAAGGCGGCAACCGCCGAAATCGGGCTGGCGGTCATGGCAACCACCTTCACCATCGTTGCCGTGTTCGTGCCGATCGCCTTTACTCCGGGAATCGTCGGCCGTTTCTTTTACCAGTTCGGCATAACCGTGTCGGCCGCGGTCCTCGTCTCGCTGTTTGTGGCGTTCACTTTGACGCCGATGCTTTCCTCACGCTGGCTCAGCGCAGCTGACGAAGAATTGGAAAACAAAGGGTCGATCATCAGGCGCGGGTTGTACTATTTCAATCATTTCTTCCAAATTCTCAGCCAGAGATACAGGAAAGCAATTTCCTGGTCGCTTCATCACCGGAAAACCGTCGTCTTCGGGTCGGTCGCCGTTTTCGTCTCCAGCTTCTTCCTGATGGGGCTTCTCGGGACCTCGTTCTTCCCCGACACGGACGAAAGCGAATTCAACATCGGCATAAATGCCGCTCCCGGCAGCTCCCTGGAAAGAACGGCGGACATCGCCGCGCAGATCGAGTCGGTCCTGAGAAGACAGCCCGAGGTGACCACGACGCTGCTGACGATCGGATCGGGAAACGACCCGGTCACGAAGGGAAATATTCTCGTCAAGCTGGTGAAGAAGGACAAACGCGAGCGCAGCGTGTGGCAAATCATGAGTTATCTCCGAGGCGAATTGAAAAACGTTCCCGGTGCAAATATATCTTATGCGACGCAGGGCGGCCCGGGCGGCAATCAGAAGCCGGTAATCATGAGCGTTCGCGGAGACAATATGGCAACACTCAAACTGATCGCCGACAGGGTTGAGGGAATTGTCCGTGCCACCCCGGGTGCGGTGGATATCGAGAACAGTCTTGAGACCTCGAAGCCGGAGGTCAGAATCCGCATCGACCGCGAGAAAGCTTCCGACCTGGGTGTGAACGTCGCTCAGATCGCAACCACTGCCCGCGCGCTCGTCGACGGTTACGTTGCAACAAAATATCAGGAAGGCGAAGACCAGTACGACGTCCGCGTCAGGCTGAGGAAGGCCGACCGGACTTCGCTGGAGAACGTGAACAACCTCACGGTCAAGAGCAACAAGAATATGGGTAACGGCCAGAATCTTCTGATACCGGTCAGTTACGTCGCCGACATACGCCAGAGTTCCGGGCCGTCGCAGATCAACCGGTTCGACAGGCAGCGCGAGATTAGAGTCGACGCGAACCTGTCGGGCAGGCTGCTCGGCGAAGTCCTCGGGGACATCCAGCGGCGAACGAACGCGCTCGTCCTGCCCGCCGGCTACGGTGTGGGGGTTGTCGGACAGGGACAAATGCAGTCGGAGTCCTTCATGAACATCCTGCTTTCACTGGCGCTGGCGGTTGTGTTCGTTTACATAGTACTGGCTGCGCAGTTCGAGAGCTTTTCTTATCCGTTCGCTATCATGCTGGCCCTTCCCATGTCGCTCATAGGTGCCGTCCTCGGACTCCTGGTGTTCGGCAGTGCGATTTCCATGATGTCGATGATCGGAATAATCATGCTCATGGGCCTGGTTACCAAGAACGGGATCCTGCTCGTCGATTACGCGAACGTACTGCGCGACCGCGGACAGGAGAGGACGGAGGCGCTGGTCAACGCCGGTGCGACGAGGCTGCGGCCGATACTCATGACGACGTTTGCGATGATATTCGGGATGATGCCCGTCGCATTTGCGGTAAGCGAGGGAAGCGAGTTCCGGGCGCCGATGGGACAGGCAGTCATCGGCGGACTCATAACGTCGACTCTCCTGACACTGTTCGTCGTGCCCGTGGTGTATTCCATCCTGGACGATCTGTCGTTCAAGAAGTCGTTCGCTTTTGTCGGACGCATTGGACGAAAGAGGAGCAATTAACCGCAGAGTTCGGCAAGAAGGCCCAAAGGACGCAAAGACATTCAGGCAACCACATGACGGAAAACCAGCTGTCTGAAAGGATTATTGGGGCTGCGCTGGAAGTGCATAAGTTGCTCGGCCCCGGGCTCCTGGAATCCTCCTACGAAACGTCTCTTGCCCGTGAACTCGAATTACGAGGGATCGAATTCAAGAGACAGCTTGGTCTTCCGTTGATCTACAAGGAAGCTGTTTGCGATGTTGGGTACAGGTTAGATTTTCTTGTCGAGGACAAGGTGATAATTGAAATCAAATCGGTCGACAACTTGACAGATGTTCACGTTGCACAGTTGTTGACTTACTTGAAGCTCACAAATCGAAAGCTTGGCCTCCTGATAGATTTCAATGTGAAGCTGCTGAAAGACGGAATCAGACGGTTGGTCAACCATCTCGATGGATAATTTGGATTATTCCTCTGCGAGCTCGGCGTTTCTTTAACTTCGGGCGCTTTGCGGTTAGAAGTTCTAGCAAGGAGGTTTTATGAAAATCGCCTTTATCATTTGCAACGATGTCGTTTCCCCGCGAGTAATGAAGCTCCTCGACGAGGCGCAGATCGACTACTACACGCGCTGGGAACACGTAAAGGGAAAAGGGCACGGTACCGACCCTCATCTCGACACGCGCAGCTTCCCGGGTACGAATGCCGTCTTTATGATCGCGTTCGAAGAGGAGGAGAAACTGGAGCTGCTGGTCCGGGAGGTCAACGAAGCCAACAAGGGTATTCCGCGTCCCGACGATCATATCAGGTTGTTCCAGGTCCCGCTGGAGCGCATAGTGTAGCTCATGCCGACCATCCCTTTCGCCATCCGTTAGTTGAATTAGCTTCCCAGCGGCCGTAGCGTTCGGCGAATCCAACGCGCCGAACAAATTCCTTGATCTGATTATAGTTGACGCTTACATTTCGACGATTGACGAAACATAAAAACATCGCAAAGAGCGATCGAATTCCAACCGAACGAGATCGGTCGAACGAAACAACATCATAGATACTGCAACATCCTGCGGAGAACGAAATGAACAAGATTAAGGTCCTTTTCATATGCGTACACAACAGTGCGCGGAGCCAGATGGCGGAGGCGTTCCTCAACGAGTACGGCGGCGATTTGTTCTCTGCTGAAAGCGCGGGCCTCGAACCTGGCAAACTCAACCCCGTGGTAGTCGATGCAATGAAGGAAATTGGAGTCGACATCTCGGCCTGCAAAACGAAAAGCGTCTTCGACTTCTTCAAGCAAGGAAGAAAGTTCGATTACGTGATTACTGTATGCGACGAATCGAACGCCGAACGCTGCCCCGTATTTCCGGGAGTGGTCGAGACGATACACTGGAGCTTCAAAGATCCATCGGGACTGACCGGCGGCTACGCCGAACGACTTGCAGGAACCAGAGCAATCAGAGACACCATAAGAGATCGGATACACTCCTGGTCGTCCGAGCTTCGCCGCAAGCACGGGACTGACGAATGAGTACCTCCATCAGCAGGCTTTCCTTTCTCGACCGTTTCCTCACCTTATGGATATTCGTCGCCATGATACTCGGCGTGGCTGTCGGCTACTTATTTCCGGGTGTCGCCGGATTCTGGGACAGCTTTCAGACCGGGACAACGAACATCCCGATTGCCGCGGGGCTGATTCTGATGATGTACCCGCCTCTCGCAAAAGTCCGCTACGAGGAGCTGGGGAAAGTATTCCGCAACGGCAAGGTATTAGCCTTATCCCTGGTGCAAAACTGGGTCGTGGGCCCCATTGTGATGTTTGCGCTTGCCGCGATATTCCTCCACAATTATCCGGATTACATGGCGGGACTTATACTGATAGGTCTGGCCAGATGCATCGCCATGGTCATCGTGTGGAACGAACTCGCCTGCGGAAACACGGAGTATGCCGCCGGCCTCGTGGCATTCAACTCGATTTTCCAGGTGCTGTTTTACTCCTTCTATGCCTATCTGTTTCTTACAATACTTCCGCGAACGCTTGGTTTAAGTTCTTTCTCCGTGAACATAACGATCGGCCGTATTGCCGAGACCGTGTTGATCTACCTCGGCGTTCCGTTTGCGGCAGGCATCATAACGAGGTTCGCTCTCATCAGGCGGAAAGGGAAAGCGTGGTACCATGGGAAGTTCATTCCCATGATCAGCCCTGTTACGCTGGCGGCTCTGTTATTCACCATCTTTGTGATGTTTTCACTGAAAGGAAATCTCATTGTGAAGCTGCCGCTGGATGCGGCCAGGATCGCGGCCCCGCTGATCATCTATTTCGCCGTAATGTTCTTCGTTTCATTCTGGATGGGAAGGAGGGCCGGTGCCGATTATGGCAAGACTGCTACGCTCTCTTTCACTGCGGCGAGCAACAATTTCGAGCTGGCGATAGCCGTTGCGATAGCCGTTTTCGGGATCAACTCGGGAGAGGCCTTCGCAGCAGTAATCGGCCCGCTGGTTGAGGTTCCAGTTCTAATTTCGCTGGTAAACGTTGCGCTCCGGTTCCGAAGCAGATACTTCGGAGAGCGGGACAACCGCCGGCCGGCTCCTTCGCGGACCGACTGAGCGGCACGGGCGTCAATCCGGCGTGGTTATTCCCGCCGGTTCTTCCAGGAACATGGGAGCACAGCAATCCTCGGCGATTATTCTGTCCAGAGAGTCGCGCAGATAGAACACCGGCTTCGGTTCATCCGGCGCAGACCTGCCGCGCAAGCCGCGGCGCTGTTTGTGCCACGATGCCTCAGCTAACCTGGGGCCCAGCTTCTTCCACAGTCTTTCGGCGACGCTACTGTATCTGCCTGAAAACGCCACTGCATCGAATCCGTCCATATTGGCAATCGCCGATCCGCAACTCAGCAGAACCCTGTATTCAAACAATTCCCTGGCGGCCCTTTGGCCGGGACTCTCGTCGAAGATGTCCTCAATCGTCGTGTTCTTTCCGGCAAGAGCGGTCAGCCCGCTGTTTCTGCCCAGCATCTCGTTAATCAATTCCGGGCCGAGTTTTAGCTTCTCTTCGATGAGGAGGACAATTCCGGGATCTATGTCGCCGCAGGTAGTGTTGCCCGGAATTCCTTCCATCGGAGTAGAGCCGCCTGAGACAAAGACTGGTTTGCCGTCGTAAATCCCGACTACTTCGGGAACGGGTTCGAGGCAAACGGAAACGATCCTCCGCACTTCTCTGTGCCGGCGCGTAATTCTTCTGCAAGCAGCCTCGTGGTAGATGCCGTGGTATCCGAATCTCCGCACTCCCTCGAGAGCACCTCCGAAAGCGACCGACGCGTCGGGATCCAGAGCGTAGGTCCGTTCCTGAACCGGAAGATTGGCAAAGAAAGACGTCTCGAAGAGGAGTAGTATATCGGGAACGGGAATCGAGCGCTCCAGTGTTTTTATGATCCTGACAGCGAGGGGGATGTGGAGCGGAGACTCCGGAATAAGTTCCTCAAGAGCGGGAAGCATTGAGCTGTCGTAGAGAGTAGGCTTCCTGAAACGTTCGCCGCCGTAGAGAATTCTGACGGCAACGGTGCCTGGTCTGTACTCGTCGGTCAGGCTCCTCAGATCCTCGCTCGAGGCCGACGAATCTCTCGACCTGATTCTTCCCTTCCTCTGCAAATGATATGACGTCGATCCCGACTGCGGTGCACCGTTTGAGGAGTACACGTAGTAATTCACGTAATACCCTTCCGGGACCAGTACAAGCAAGTTTTTCATCATCAATCTCTCCATTGCGGTCCGACTTCCCAGCGTGTTAGTTCACAGCCAGGAGTGCCTGGTCCGGCTTCGTTTTCTCTGCCCGGCTGCTTTTGCCAGAAAACAGTTCATGCGTTCTCCTGGCTATCGCCGCTTCCTCGTTCGTCCTTACGACCAGAACGTGAACGTGGCTCCCCGAAGACGATATGTCCGCAGGCGAGCCCGCGATTGTCCTGTTCTTCCACTTGTCGACCCGGATGCCGAAATAATCCATGTTCCTGCATACGAGTTCCCGGACGTAGGGCACGGTTTCGCCGATAGTGTCGGTGAAAATGAGGGCGTGTGTTTTTCCGACCAGCGTGAGATAGGCGCCCAGGTACTTCTTGATTCTCGACAGGTACACATCGAGCGTTGTTCGAGCCCTTTCATCGTCCGTGTTTTCGGCTCTCTCAATGATATCTCTTATATCCGAGGATACTCCCGACAGCCCAAGTACGCCGCTTTTCTTGTTTAAGACTTTGTCGACTCTGGAATAGTCGCCTTCGGAATATGCGATCATCCTGAGAACCACTGCGGGGTCGAGGTCGCCGCATCTTGTGCTCATCACCAATCCCTGCAACGGCGAGAATCCCATGGTGTTATCAGCAGATTTTCCGCCGACCACGGCGCAGAGGCTTGCACCTCCGCTGCCGAGGTGGCAGCTGACGGCGTTGAAATTGCCTGCGGGTATGCCGAGAAAATCAGCCGCAACTTCGGTCACGTACCTGTGGCTTATCCCGTGAAAGCCGTATTTCCTGATTCCCAGCTCGTTCCTCACACTCTCCGGGAGCGGATAGGTGTAAGCATAATCCGGAATCGAGGAGTGGAACGAAGTGTCGAGGATGACGGCCTGGGGAATCTCCCGGTACCTGATGTTGCATTCCTTTATAAGTTCTATCACCGGAGGATTATGTATAGGCGCGAGGTCGGCTATGTTGTCCAGAGAAGGATAGTCTCTTTCGGTGACGAACGTATCTTCCCGGAATTCCTGCCCTCCCTGCACAAGCCGGTGCCCGAACGCATCAGGAGGGAAGCTCGGGTCTTTTTCAGCGAGCTTGAAAACTTCGGAGAGTGCCTCTTTGTAACCGCCGGCATTGATCATATTTGTTTCCTCGCGGCCGCCGGCCCGATGGACTATTCTCGAGGATTCCGCGGTTTTTGCGCCGATTCTCTGCACTTCTCCGCCGAGTATTTCCTCGCCTCCCGGCATGGAAATCATCCTATACTTGAGCGACGAGCTTCCGCAATTTAAAACGAAGATGTTCATGACGTTCAAATCTCCAGGTCGGAAGTCCATCCGAAAACCGGGATTCCGGCAAGGCTGTGAACGATCGACGCCGTTCCCAGGACGCCTTCTGTTATTCTGCCAAGTGCTACATACTCGTTCGGAGCATGGGCTTCATCTTCTCTGCCCGGCCCGTATCCTATCGTCGGTATGCCGAATCTTTTAGTGAGCACGCTTCCGGCGGTTCCCATGCCGAGTCTCGGAAGGCGCCATTTGCCGGGCTGGTTCTTGCAGCCGGCTGATGCGAGCGCCTGGCGTGAGCGGTCCATTATTGGGGAGAACGGGTTCGTCTCCCAAGCATCGCTGAGATACCTGACCTGTACGGTCTGGCCGTTGCTGAGCTTCTGCACTTCCTCGCGCACCTGTATCTCCAAATTCAGATCGCTCCTCTGCTTCAAATCCTGAAGGCTGAACTCTTTTATCCTTTCGACAAGCGTCTCTGTGTCGTCGTCGGAGAACAGACGGCGGTTGAAAGTAATGTAGGCATCTCCGCTTTCCCGGTCGAACCTCGGCTCTTTAACGTTCATAAGCTCGATGAAACCGGGGAGACCTTTCGCCTGGCTCGCGGCCAGGAGATTCTGAAACACAATGCGCGCCGCGTCGCGCAGGAAGTTCGGATTCGGCGAATCGAGGCCGACTTTGAATTCGGCCCACCCGTCATGCCCGTAAAACAGCCCGAGGTCCGTCGGCTCCCCTAGGATCGTGTAGTCGACTTTTATTTTCATGTCGGCCAGCGTCCGTGTGATGAGGTGCTGCACCCCGAGACTGAGTCCGTTCTCTTCCGACACCGTCGCCGCGACTATCAGGTTCCCCCTCAGGGGAAGCAACGCCCGCTTCAAGAGGTACCCGGCATAGACCTGGACGGCGAGCCCGCTCTTGCAGTCCGCGCTCCCGAGACCGAACAACCTGTCTCCTTCGATCTCGCCCGAGTACGGCGGGATCTCCCAGTTTGAACTGTCTTTGTCAGGATCGATCGTATCCATGTGGCTGTTCAACAGCACGTTCGGACCGGATTCGATCCCGTATATGATTCCGAAGACGTTTCCGAAGTCGTCTACGATAACCTTATCGTAGCCGAGCTCGCTCATCTTTCTCTCGACTAATCTCGCGACATTCATTTCGCAGAGGCTGGGGCTCGGCGTCCGGACGAGCTCGGAAGTAAACCTGGCAGCCTCTTTACCCAGGTGATTCGCGTGTTCCTTCATCATAGCATACATTTTCTAAACTCCTTTTTCACTTTCACTATCCATAGCGCAACACTTATGCCATTTTAAAAAGCAAGCGCGCGGCTTGATTTCACGCGTTTTTGGATTGTTGCTTAATGGGGACCTTTGTAATTTGCAATGGTGCAATTGCAGGATACCGTTAACATTTAAAAGAGCAAACGTCAAAAGTCAAAAGAGGTTGTACTCGCTTTTTATACATTCAAACGGCTGCTGCGGTGCCGATCTCCTTTTTGACTTATGAATTTTTACTTTTGATTTGGATGGCGAATTGAAAGCCGAAGACTTAAGACTCGAAGAAATAGTGAGGTTCTCCGAAGGGACGCTGTCTCTCCAGGGACGCGAAGTTGTGCTGCACAGCCTCCATGCCTTTGCGCAATTCAGAAAAGACCTCGTCGATACGGTCAGCGTCGAACACACGAGAAGCTTCCTCACAAGGTTCGGATATTTCCAGGGACAGGCGGATGCCTCGATGCTCGTCAACAACTTCAGCTGGGACGACGACCTCGAACTCATAAAGGCGGGCTGCAAACTCCATTCTCTGGAAGGCATCGCCAGAGACATAGTCAACAGTCTGGAATATGACAGCCAGTCGGGAAAGTTTCTCATGGAAATCAGCTGGGTGGATTCCAAAGAAGCGCAGGAACACCTGTACGTACTTGGAAAATCGGAAGCTCCCGTCTGCTGGATATTGAGCGGCTACTTCAGCGGCTTCGTTTCGCTCTGCCTCAAACGCGATGTGTATTTCATCGAGACCTCTTGTAAGGCGCAGGGCAAGAATGTCTGTCATGCCACGGGCAAGGACGCCGCATCGTGGGGCGAAGAAATAAAACCGCATGTAAAATACTTCAAATCTCACGACATCAAGCTGAAGATCGAAAAGCTCACGGAGCAGCTGAAGGAGAAGGCGGCTCTGTTGAAAAAATACGAAAAGGAAATCGAGGCTCTCGGAACAGCGGCAAAGCCGTCATTCATCGAAATCCACAGTAAAGCCTACAAACACGTTCTCGTGGTCGCGAACAAGGTCGCACCGTTCGATTCCACTGTTCTGATAACGGGAGAGACGGGAGCCGGAAAAGAAGTAATGGCAAAATACATTCACCGGCTATCGCCGCGCTCGAAGGGACCTTTCATCGCCGTGAACTGCGGAGCTCTCCCGGAGTCGCTTCTTGAAAGCGAGCTCTTCGGGCACAAGGCCGGAGCTTTCACCGGGGCGATCAAAGACAGGGTCGGGTTGTTCGAAGAAGCAAACGGCGGCACAGTGTTCCTCGACGAGATCGGGGACGTTAGTGCTGCCATGCAATTGAAGATTCTGCGGGTGTTGCAGGAACATGAGATTCTAAGGGTCGGGGAGAGCATTTCCCGCAAGGTCGACATCCGTGTGATCGCTGCGACAAACAGGGACCTGAAAGATCTGATTCGACAGGGCAAGTTCCGGGAGGACCTTTTTTACCGGCTCAGCGTGATGGAGCTGCAGGTACCTTCGCTCAGGGACCGCAAGGAAGACATCCTTCCCCTGACCAGGTTCTTCGTGGACAGGCTGTCGAAGAAACTGAAAATCCGGAATTTACAGATCGACTCTTCCTGTGTCGAGTTACTGCAGAGGTACAACTGGCCGGGGAATGTAAGGGAATTAGAAAACGTAATTGAGCGGGCGGCGATACTGAGCCCGGACGGGCGGATATTGCCGGAGCATTTGCCGGCCGTCGTATCCAACCCTGGCAGAATGACATTCGAAACCGTACTTGAGGGAAATCCCAGTCTCGAAGAAGTCCAGCGGGCATACATAGAGCGCGTGCTCGAACAAACGGGCGGAAACAGGGCAAAGGCCGCCCGAATCCTCGGGATAGACGTCACAACGCTATGGAGAAAACTGAAGAAGGACTGAAGCCGGGCCGGGCTTGCCCCAGGGATATCGTCATCTCTTCGGACGCTATTGCCCATTCCATATAGAATGGACTCCCGCGTCACGAGGTCACTCGTGCAAAGGATGAATTTCCCTTAGGGGAGTCGTCAGAGTGATTAAATCTACCTGATGTTGGAAACTCTAGAAATTCAAAGAGCGAAGTTTACAGAGGCTCATCTTAAGTCTTCAACATCCTTTACCCCCAGCTGTCGGAGACATTCATCTCGTCCAAGGTGATATTCTCCAATTCTCCTTGGGAGAAGCTCGAATGTGGTCTCACTTGGCTTAAGTTGAGCAACAGCTTCATTGTCGATGATGGTCTGATCGCCAGACTTGTAGACAGAGCATTCTCCCACTGCTCTAAGTTCAAGTTTGGAATCAACTGCCTCAGGTGTCAATGCGACATTAAAACCGTTGCCTTTCAATGGAGCGCTAGGGTATAGGACGCCATCCATTCCCCTACTGACAAGAACGTCGGTCAGGGCTGCAGAAAGCAGATAGTCGTAATCCCCTCTGATGTTGTCCTTAGTAAATTCTCTCGCGAAGAAATTCAGCACAGCCAACGTATTCGCTTTGGTATCTGGGGGGAGGGACTCGATAAGCCCGTGGAAATACTTCTCCATGTCAGCCATGGCGGGGATTGGCGGACTTTTCTCGCTAGGGTATAGAATCACAGCTAGTTCTAATTGCTCATAGATGTTCCATACTCCGTAGGTGATAATTTGGTATCCACTCCGAGTCTTGTCTCTCATCCACTTTAGAGATTCAACTGTGCTGACGACACGCGCGTTCGGATGTGTGCTTGCATCGGGACAAAAAGCACCGTAGAACATAGTTCTTGACGGTGCGCTTGCCCTCTGATAGAAGTGATTCAGTCGTTGCGGTTTGTATGAAAGCTCATACCTTGATTTAAAGTGCTCGTTATCATGATTTGGCCTCGCTCGAACAAGGTCAAGGCCGATCGGCATCTTGTATTCTAGAATGTAAAAACGCAAATCGGCAATCAGATCGCGCGCTTCCATATAAGGATAGCTCGTCAAGTTTAAGGCAGCGAGACGCTGAAGCGTTGAGTAGACATCATGCTCCATGGGGATGCCTAGTCAAAGACCGTCTCTCTCTCCGTTACCAGCCGTTTCTCTTCCTAGCGGAAGTAATGTGCGCGACGTGATGTTTGCCGTGCCAGGCATAGAGCTGAAGAGTCGTCTCGAGTTTTTGCACCCCGCTCTCCGGATGCCGGAATGTCCGCTTGAAATCCTCCGGCTTCATGCTCTGAAGCAGAAAGACCCACCGGTGATGCAGACTCTCCATAAGCTTAAGTGAGAACTCGACATCCGCCGAAACTGCGTCGGGAAGCTTTGCCCACTGGGCCTGTTCATACGGTTTGATCGTCGGCTCGTTCTCGGTCAGCGCCAGCCTGAATCGGATGTACGCGTTCATGTGGCTGTCCGGCAGGTGATGCACGACCTGGCGCAGCGTCCACCCTCCCGGGCGGTAAGGCGTATCGAGTTGCTGCCTTGTAAGACCGTGTATGGCCTCACGAAGAGCCGCGGGCGTCTTGGTAATATCATCGATTAAAGCAATTCTCTTTGCTTCGGTTAGTTCGGATTCCGGTTTGAATTGTCCTATCGGATAACTTAAGTCTTCCATGTCCGTTTCTCCTTCTACTTCTGGTCTAACCTGTTACCGCGGTGAAAAGTTCAATCAGCTTCGTTTCATCCAGATATCCGTTCGTTCTCACCCCCGTACAGACGTCTATGCCGTAGGGCCGTACCAGCTCAACCGCCTCTGCGGCATTTTCCGGTCTTATGCCTCCCGCCAGGAACACAGGAACCCTTGATGTGCGCACAATTTCCCTGCTGATTTCCCAATCGTGCGCCTCTCCTGTTCCGCCGAGAATTTTCGTCTCCGCGTTCGGTCTGCCGGAGTCCAGAAGAATCGCGTCGACATGTTCCTCTACAGCCAATGCTCTCTCGATCGCGCTGCGGTCTTCCACGTGAATCACCTGCACAAGCCTGACCCAAGGAAGTTCACTTCGAATCCTGGGATATTCCTTCGCATCAATATAGTCCACTATTTGAATCGTGTTTGTCAAAGCCCTCTTATAATGGTTTACTATTCCCTGCGCGCTGACTTCACTAGTAAGCAGAAACGTGCCGATCGGCGGGGGGACAGCAGCTGCAATCCTGCGTATTGCCTCATCTTCGATGACTCCGGGACCGCTCGGCATCTTCCCGACCAGCCCGATCGCATCCGCGCCGTGCCGGACGGCCAACATGGCCTCTTCCGGAGAGGACATGCAGCAAATCTTGACGCGAGTTCTCATTATTAAGTCCTGCTCTCTTCCACCGGTATGTTGAAGCAACGCTCGATCCGCGAAGCGGTCGCCGAAAAGGAACCTCTCCCTTCAAAGAAAAGTTAATCAAGCCCCGCACAAACACAAAAGAGACAATAAAATACCCGGTGGGTCCGGATGTGCGGGACCCATCGGGGGAAACACGTATCACTTTCTACGCCCGGAACCACAAATCAGCTGCAGAATAGTCTCTGCACAATTGTTCCGGCCTCGTTCGACTCAGCGCATCATTGGATGATCATGATGGGCGGACTGTTACCTTCCGCAAGGAGCTGATCGTCGAAGAAAAACATACTGTACTCATACTCCTCGCCGGGGACAAGATTGCGCTTCAACTTTCTTGTCAGATTCCCTTTCGTACTCTTGTCGGGTCCCGGTTCCAGCGGATCGTGCTCGGGAGGGAACCAAATCCTGAAATCCGAGTCTTTGCTTGTCCATGTCACCGTCTGCCCCGGAGATCCCTTCACTTCATGAACTTTCCGCCTGCTCTTAAGGATTACCTGTTTGATTGCCTTTTTGCCAGCCATGTTTTCTCCTTTCTTCTTTTTAGTGGCAGCTAATTCTGCAATTTCGACTTCACCTGTTTCTTTCGCTGAAAGTCTCCTCCAGCAGCTTATTGAAACGGGGATCCTCCCTCAGACCCTTCATTTCAGGTGCGTTCTCGACTTCGGTCGGGGAATACCCGTTTTTGAAGGCTATAGTTAGAAGCCTCAGCGCCTCATTTCGGTCGCCGAGTTCCTCATAGCTCATCGCGGCATGTCCGATGACGACCACGTCCTTTGGCGCAAGGTTGAGGAGCCTGGCCAGGAGACGGCGCGCTTCCTTCTTATCGCCAAGGGATACATAATATCCCGCGACCATGCCGGTCAGTTCTGCGTTGTCCGGATTGAGGCGAAGAACGACTTCTGCCTTTTCTACTGCCATCCGGTATGCGGCAAGTGCTTTGACCTTCTGACCTATTGCCGAGTAAGCGGCGGCAAGGTTAGCCCAGACCATGTAATTCTTGTCGTCTATCTTGAGGGCGTTCTCAAATGCTGTGGCTCCCGCCTCAAAGTCGCCGCGGTAGTACAGGAGCGTGCCGAGGTTGGAGTAGCCGGTATAGTTCGGCTCTATGCTGATCGATTTCTCGAACGCATTGCGCGCGGAATCCCATTGGCCGGCGAAGAAATATGTTGCACCAAGGTTATTATAACCGCGATAGTTATCCGGTGTGAGCTCGATGACTTTGTTGAACTGCGCTATCGCTTCCCGCGTGCTCCCTTTTGAAAGGTAATACCTACCAAGATCGCTGTGGAATCCCCAATACGTCGGGCTAAGAGCGATCGCTTTCCTGTATGCAACCACCGCCTTCGCTGTATCGCCGAGACCGCCGAACGCACTGCCCAGCTCGGTATAAGCCTGCCCGTTGAACGGGTCGAGAGAAAGGGCCTCATTGAATTCAGCTATCGCATCTTCGAAATGTCCCGTTCCTTTGTAGATAATCCCGAGCGTGATCCGCACCGGCACGAGATCGCGGTCAAGCTGGACCGCCTTGCCGCAATAGATCTTCGCACTGTCCACCCAGCGGGTATCCTGGTCGTTATCGAACATACGCCAGTACGCCTCGCCGAGTCCGGCATAAGCGAGCGCATAATTGGAATCTTCAGCAAAGGCTTTTCTGAAGAGCTCTGCGGCCAGGGCGAGGTTCTCCATTTTCTCGTACCGCTGCATATAGCCGCGAGCTTGAAGATAAGACTCGTAGGCAACCGACTTTCGGGTCTCTCCGGCCCTTACCAGGTCGGCAGACTTCTGCCCGAGCCTGACGTCAAGGAAACCTGCGAGTACCCCAACCATGCCGTCCTGCATCTGCGACAGGTTGCCTGAAGACTCATTAAAGACATGAGATTTCAACTGCCGCATACTCAGCGGATCGACAAGGTCGAGAGTAAGGAGGAGCCCGCTTTCTCTATGCTGCATGCTTCCTGTAACCACAAGGTTTGCTCCCAGGACGCGCTCTGCTTCCCTCGGACTTTTTACACCGTTGCTCCGGACCTCGCTGCTGGCGACCACCCACAGCGATCCGGAAGAAGATTGGAATTGTGTGAGTGTGCTCGTCAACGTTTCCATGAGCCCGTCGGCCATCGCTTGCTCCCTTTGGTCGCAGCCTATACAGGTGAAGGGAAGTACTACGATGTGCTTCTCCTCCGGGACATTCATCGAGCTCACCCAGTCGACGATCGGCCGGAGAATCAACGGAATCAGAATGAGTAACGCGGCAATCAGGACTATGCCCAAAGCAGCGGTACCTTTGTTCCTCGAAATAGATAAGCGCGGCTTTATCGATTCCAGGTACGGTTGGCGGAGCTCCTTTGTAAGACTGATCCCGCCGAGTGAATTAAGGAGTTCCGCCGCCGACTGCGGTCTTTTTGCGGCGTCCTTCTGAAGAAGCCACATGATTATGTCGTTCAGCACACCGGGCACTTCCGTACGGATCGTTTGGGGTGCAGCCGGCAGATTGTAGACGATGGAATAGAAGAGCGCCGCCTCGTGTTCGCCGGTGAAGGGCCTTGTTCCTGTGACCATCTCGTACATGATAATGCCGAGCGAAAAGAGGTCGCTGCGCGCATCGACGGCGCCATTTTGGATCTGCTCCGGCGACATGTATGCCGCCGTGCCGGATATCGACCTCGTCTTCGTTTCATCGAGCGTACCCACCAGTTTCGCCAGTCCGAAGTCGACGATTTTCACGACCCCTTCGCGTGAGATCATGAGATTTGCGGGTTTGACGTCCCGATGTACGATACCCGCTTCATGTGCCCGCCTCAAACCTTCGGCCGCCTGGATGGCGATCCGAACGGCTTCGTGAATGTCGAGCGGGCCCCGCTCTATCTTTCGCTTGAGCGTCTCTCCGTCATAGAGAGTCATGCAGA
>JBJKPN010000171.1:0-7572 GCA_046706365.1 Candidatus Kryptoniota bacterium
AAGTATTCCGTTTGGTACTACTTCGGCGGTCTCGCTTTGTTCCTCGTCTTTATTCAGATCGTGACGGGTATACTCCTCGCTTTTTATTATTCCCCCACCCCTGCGACTGCCAATGAATCGGTGAGATTCATCATGGAGAAGGTGAGCTACGGATGGCTGATCAGATCGATCCATTTCTGGTGCGCGAATTTCCTCGTCGCAGTGGCCCTTGTTCACATGTTTTCAACATATTTCCTGAAATCTTACCGGAAGCCGAGGGAAATAATGTGGGTGCTCGGTGTATTCATACTCGGGCTACTCCTGGCTTTTGCATTCACCGGCTACCTATTGCCCTGGACAACCCTGTCGCTCTCGGCAACCAGGATAGGTGTAAATACGCCGAGAGTCATTCCGCTCATAGGCGATTTCATATCACGTGCGATGGTAGGCGGGGCAGATGTGGGGGCGGCCACTCTGCAACGGATGTATACCATGCATACGGTTGTTCTGCCCCTACTGGCGATAACGTTAATACTGATCCATGTCTTCATGAGTCAGGTCTTCGGGACGAGCGTGCCAATTTCCCAGTCGGGTATGACAAGGCAAACCAGATTCGTTCCGGATTACCTCCTGAAAGACGCGGCCGTGTGGGCGGGGGGACTGGCGATTCTACTGGCATTTGCAGCGGTTTTCCCGGCAAACCTGGCGGCCAAGGTAAATCCTCTTTCGCCTGCACCCGTAGGCACAAGACCGATGTGGTATTTTCTTTTCATGTACCAGAGCCTGAGGATGTTCTCCAGAACGGCCGCCATCGGCGGCATAGTGCTCGGGGCATTGATTTGGACGGCAGTCCCGTTCATCGATCGGAAATCCGCAAGGGGGCAGAAAAGCACGTTCTTTACACTTTTCGGCGTGGCTGTCCTTGTCTATCTTACAGCCATGACCACCCTCGCCGACATTGCAATGAAGATGCACTGATGCTGCTGCTTTTCATTCAGACGGTTGCCCAGGATTCATCGGCTCTAACAATTCCGTCACTTACCGACAGGCTGAATTTCACCCTTACGATTATCGTCCTTCTCTTGATCGTGATGTTTTTCCTTCGGCTGAAAGCCTATACGATGCGCAACGACGCCGCCGGGTCCAATCATGCCGGCGCGAAAGGTAAAAAAGGGCCCGCCGACTAAGCAGGGATGAGAACTTCGTGAAGAGGAAGAGCGGTCGACAGGTTTCGAATCCTTGAAACTTTTTCGCCGCCGTTCTATATTTACGGATAGCCGATGAATGACCAATGTATCCGTCTTAACAACGCAACTTTCTATGCGTACCATGGTGTCCTGACTAACGAACAGGTATCGGGCGGAAAATTCGAGGTTGACGTCGAGATGTTCGGAGACTTTTCCGTTGCAGCACAGAGCGACCGCCTGAAAGATACCGTGGACTACCAGGAGGTTTACCGGTCAATCAAGGAACTCGTGATAGAGAAGCGTTTTTATCTGATAGAATCTCTCGGCGCTCAGATCGCCGATAGCATACTGGGCAAATTCAATTTGCTCAACCGGGTGGTCGTCAAAGTCAGGAAACACACACCGCAAGTGGGCGGCGTCGTGGACTTCGTTGAATTTGAAACTGAGAGGGTTCGTGTCAAGTAGTTCAACGTCCGAAGAGACGGAAGCATACTTCTTGCTCGGATCGAACATCGGCGACAGAATCGGGTATCTCAGGAAATCGATCGGATTATTATTGAACTTGTCCGGGTCCCGTCGACTCACCCTGTCATCGATATACGAAACGGAGCCGGTGGGCTACCTGGAACAGCCGAGGTTCTTGAACGTCGCGGCACTTGTCCCGACACCGCTCGCCCCCCTTACGCTCTTCAACCGCGTGAAAGAAATCGAGAGAGCAGTCGGCCGAATCCCGAGGGCGCGCTGGAGAGAGCGCGAGATAGATATCGACCTTATTTTCTACGGTGCCGCAAGGATAACCACCGAAGAACTGACGGTTCCTCATCCGAGAGCCCACTTCAGACGGTTTGTGCTCGTCCCTCTGTCGGAAATAGCTCCGGAGTTCGTCCACCCGGTTTTATCCAGGACGGTCAAGCAGCTTCTTCAGGATTGCGGGGACCTGTCGGAAGTCGCACTAGTTGAAGATCCTTCTGTATTGCAAGCATGATTATGGGACTCGAAAACAACATTACAGATTTCAGGCACATTGCCATCGAAGGTGTGATAGGAGCGGGGAAGACGAGCCTGACGCTCAAGCTCGCAAAATTTCTGAACGCCAAGCCGGTATTTGAACAGTTCGAAGAAAACCCATTCCTCGACAAGTTTTACGACGACATACAGCATTACGCCTTTCAAACGCAGATATTCTTTCTCCTGAGCAGGTTCAAGCAGCAGCAGCAGCTTGCACAGATGGACATCTTCGAGCAGATGATCGTCAGCGATTACATGTTCGAGAAAGACAAGATCTTCGCCTACCTGAATCTTCAGGATGACGAATTGCGGCTATATGAAAGCGTCGCCAGCTTCCTTGAGAAGTCGGTTCCCAAACCCGACCTCGTCGTGTACCTGCAGTGCAACGTCGATCATCTTATGACGAATATCAGAAAGCGGGGAAGGAAGTTCGAAAGAAGCATTTCAAAAGAATATATACAGAGCCTGAACGAAGCCTACAACTACTTCTTCTTCCGCTACAAGTCTTCTCCTCTTCTCATCGTGAATGCGGATCAAATCGACTTCGTCAATGACGAAAATGACTTCAGCAGGCTCGCCGCAGAAATCCTGAAGCCGCGCAAAGTTGCTGAGTACTACAATCCGATATTGAAGTAATGATAGAATTAATTCTCTGGCTGCTCCTGCTCTATATCGTTTATAAGGTCGTTAAGGGACTGATCCGCAGTGCCGTAAACAAAGGGATACGTGATTACGAGATACAGAAGGAGGCGAGGGAAAAGAAAGAAAAGGAAGTCAAGATAGACCGGGGCAACATCGAAGACGCACATTATGAAGATCTCAAGAAAAAGTAAAGGCTGCCGTTGAACCGCGTTCGGAGCAACCGAGGTAGGAATCTGGAGCGGGTGGTCAAGAAAACCGCCATGTTCCTGCTCGCGCGGATTGCTTCTCCCCGCCACCGCAACTGGCAAGGAATTGAGGCCTCGGGTCCGATCAGGAACATTATCGTCATCAGACAACACAATCAGTTCGGCGACGTTCTTTGTACTGTTCCACTGTTGAGGAGTCTCCAGTCAAAATTTCGTCCCGAGGAACTTGCAGTCGTTGTCTCGCCGCAAAACATATCTGCGCTGGAAGGTTGCCGTCACGCAACCAGTCTGTTGAACTATGATAAACTCTCATTCTACAGAAAACCCTCCCTCTTCTTCGAATTTGCCAGAACTCTCCGCAAGGGATATGATCTTCTATTAGTGCCTTCGAACGTGTCGATTTCTCTCACGAACGATTTCATGGCGTTCTTCATCAAAGCCAGGACGAAAATCGGACCCCGCTCACTCGAAAGCAAACAAAACAGGACAAGCTCTGTCTACGACATAGCCGTGGACCTGAAGTGGGAAAAGTCCATCGCTCACCAGTCCTTCCGGAACATGAAGGTTGCAGAACCTCTCGGGATAAGCGGGAAGGATGACGGCGGTGAACTCCAGTATGAAGTCGGCGAATCTCAATCGAAAGAAGTCGCATCTTTCATCTCGAAGGTGTCGGACAATTCGCGAAGGCGAGTCGCGCTTCACGCCGGTGCGGGAAAAATACCAAACCGATGGAGCGTTCTCAATTTCGCAAGGCTTGCGGAAATGCTTCATGACCGGCTGGATGCGGACATATTTCTTACAGAGGGCCCCATGGACCATGACGTGATTGAACATTTGATCAACCTTACGAAGATCCCTTTCGTGCGAGTCAGGAACAGGACGGTATCGTTCGTTGCAGCGCTTCTCAAGCAAATGGAGCTTGTCGTCTCCAACGACACCGGGATCATGCACCTCTCGGCCGCGGTCGGGACGCCGACGCTGTCGTTGTTCGGACCCACCGACCCTCTCCAGTGGGCACCGCTGGGGGAGAAGCACAAGTTCATTCTTGGAAGGGGTGGAGATATTAATACTATCGACGTTGCGAAGGTCTATTTGTCCGCCTCGAAACTACTAAACAGAAAAATGAGCTGAAATGGATTATTTCTACAAGATAAAAGAGAAACTCGTCGAATGGTTTTCAAAGTTTGAGTTCTCACAGGAGCCGCTGCACTTGCTGCTCGCAGTGGTGACCGGCATCTTTGCCGCGTTCGGTGCGATACTCTTCTACAAAATGATAGTCGTTGTCGAAGAGCTTCTCTTTCACGCGCCCGGAAAACTACTCGGCGTTTCTAACCTGACCGATCTGGTCGGATGGCAAAGATACCTGATCATTCCCCTCGTCCCGGCCTTGGGCGGACTCATCGTGGGATGGATATCGATCAAGCTTGCGGCGGACGTGAAGGGAGAAGGTGTCCCGATGGTGATCGAGGGCGTGGCCAAGAAAGGCGGCGTCCTGAGTCCCTTTGTCGGAATCAAACAGCTGATTACGAGTGCAATATCGATCGGAAGCGGCGGCGCAGGCGGACGTGAAGGACCGTCGATCGCAATCGGCGGCACCGCCGGCTCGATAGTCGGACAAGTGTTCCGTCTGAACGAAGAACAGACAAAATCGCTGGTGGGATGCGGGGCTGCTGCAGGACTCGCGGCGGTGTTCAACGCACCGATCGGCGGCGCACTTTTCGCAATGGAAGTAGTGCTCGGCAGCCTCAACATGCAGTCGTTCTCGCCTATCATCATAAGCTCGGTGTTCGGAACGTTCCTGACGAGAAGCATCCTCGGCAACAAACCCATATTCGTGATACCCACCTTCTCACTCAAGAGCGGTTGGGAACTCTTTTTCTACGTCCTCCTCGGAATTTTTTCCGGCTTTGTCGGCGTCTTTTTCGTGAAATTGTTCTACGCTACAGAAGAATTCTTCGACCACGAGAAGTTCCCCATCAAGAGCCGCGTTTGGAAGCCGGCATTGGGTGGGCTTATCGTCGGAATAATCGGGATTTATTTCCCGGGCGTTTTCGGATACACTTACCAGGCTGTCAGCGCCTCGCTCTACAGCAGAGATTCGTTCCTGTTGCTCGCGGCCATGCTCCTGTTCAAACCCATCGCGACATCGGTCACTCTGGGGAGCGGAGGGGCAGGCGGAACGCTGGCGCCGTCTCTTTTCATCGGGGCGATGGCGGGCGGCGCTTTCGGGAGCATAGTCAACGTTGTTGCACCTCAGATTGCGGCGCCTCCCGGCGCATATGCTCTCATCGGAATGGCTGCTGTAACGAGCGCGACCGTTCAAGCTCCGCTCTCGGCGGCAATATTGGTATTCGAAATGACCGATAATTATCAGGCCATTCTTCCGATCCTGATTGCGGTTGTACTCGCGACCTTCATATCAAGGAAATACATGGCCGGCTCTATCTACACGGTGAGATTGAAGCTGAGAGGAGAAGTCCTCGACGTGTACGGCAGGGATGTGAATATTCTGCGTTCAATTCACGTCAGCGAGGTGATGAAGCCTCAACTGGTGGCGGCATCCGAATCCACTCGCCTCGCCGATCTTCTGGAGATGATTCCGGAAAGCAGCTCGACCGTCTTCCCGGTGATAAAACACGACGGTACCCTTTCAGGAACAATTTCCTACGGCGATATTAGACAGGCGCTGACAGACGAATCAGTGAAAGACCTGCTGAATATTCTCGTCGTGAAGGACATTCTCAATCCGACAAAACTCAATGTTCAGGAAACACAGGACCTTTCTTCGGCTATGAAGCTTATGCTCGATGCCGGCGTGCCTTCAGTGCCGGTCGTGCGTGACGGCAATCAGCTGACAGGCATGCTTTATTTGAACGACGCCACCCAAGCCTACGAGAAGAAACTCTTGCTCAGCCAGATCGAGGCCTGATGCTCTCAAATGCGGAAATAAAGCACATTTCCGAACTCAAGGAAAGAAAAGGGAGGCAGGAGCAGAAGAAGTTTCTGATCGAAGGAAAGCGTGCTCTCCTCGAAGCTCTTGCGGGTGAGGCAGACGTGTCCCGGATTATCGTAAGTCTCGGAAGCAACCCGGCCAAATTTGCCGACGTATTAACCGCAGCTCAGGATAACGGTATTGTTGTCGAAGAAGTACCGGTCGCTAAATTCCTAAAACTCTCTTCGACGGAGACAAGCCAGGGGATAATCGGCGTGGCCGGAGTCCGTAGCCTTACCCTGGATGAGATGCTCAAAGAGATACGACCTATGAGAGCCGCGACTGTTTTGCTTCTTGACAGGATATCCGACCCCGGCAACCTCGGCACAATTCTGAGATCCGCAGCCTGGTTCGGAGTGAACGGTGTGATAATCGCGGGAGGAAGTGTCGACACGTATAATCCCAAGGTCGTGAGGTCGGCCATGTCTGCAATATGCCAGCTGAATGTGACGCAGGACGCTCCCCTCACGGAGACGGTGGCACGACTCAAATCCATGGGTTTTTCGATCGTTGCCTCGACTCAGGATGCAGCTGTAAGCTATTCGGATTACGACTACGCAAAGAGAACTGCTGTACTGTTCGGGACAGAGGCGACCGGAATCTCCCCCGATGCTCTTCAGCTCTGCGACCTCAAGGTCGCAATTCAGCGGGTAGGGAAGATGGAGTCGCTGAACGTCGGGGTGGCAGCGTCAATAGTACTGGCAGAGATGATGAGACAGAAGGAAAGTGGCCGAAGGGCAAAGTCCCAGGGCCGAAGGGATCTCGAATAGAATGGAGCTTTCGAATCCGGTCCTGAGGTAAAAACTCAGGAGTCAAAATTCAAAAAGCCAGGGGTAAACGCGAACATGACTTGAACCTTGTCAGCCTGCGCTTTAGAATCTCTGCAGGTTTGGGGAACGGCAAGGCAATCACTATTCGAGGAGTGACCGAAATGAAATACGCCAAATGGGTCGTGACCTTTTCGGCATTTGGGCTGCTGGCACTGAACAGCGGTTGGTGCCAAACCCTTGGAATCACCGGCGGGGTAAATATATCCGGGTTCAACGGAATCAAGAACGCTTCAACCAAGAACGGAATCATAATCGGCGGGTTCGCCAGGTATAGTCTGCTGGGTCTGGCTTCCCTTCAGCCGGAAGTCCTGTTCTCAATGAGAGGAGCGACCGGAACGACCCTCATGGGTCCAAACACCGGGGGTGCACCTGATGCTCCGGGCGCTTATGACTTTACGCTCAGTTATGTGGAAGTGCCAATACTTATAAGGGTAAATGTACTTGAGATTCCACTGGTTCCGATTGGCATTAATGTTTTCGCAGGGCCTGATTTCGCGTTCAATGTCGCTTCGAAGGACAAGATCACTTTTGAAGGATTGACCTCCACCAACAATGAATCAGCGAATACCCGCCCCTTCGATTTCAATATTACTGTCGGCGCAGGTCCGAGCATGAACCTGGGGACGATGACGCTCGGAGCAGAAATCAGGTACACGTTCGGGACGGGACCGGTTTTCAAGAACTCACTCCCGGTCAAGCCGTTCAGCAACGTGAAAAATGGGACCTGG
>JBJKPN010000172.1:0-10046 GCA_046706365.1 Candidatus Kryptoniota bacterium
ACGTTGTCGTCATTTATGCGGGCGCCCACCATGGTCATCTTGCGGAAATCCATAGGCGTGCCGGCAACACTCGCGATTTCACCGGTGGGAATCAGGTTCTTGTTCACAGGAGTGTACTTGTTCGCGTTGATCATGAGATCTTCATCAAGTATCGTTTTGTTCGGATCACCGCTCAGGTTGAAATAGGTATGATTCGTCATATTAAGAACGGTCGTCTTGTCGGTCGTGCCTCTGTAATCAATTCGAAGCGCGTCGTCCTTAAGGAGCGTGTACGTAACGGTTACCTTGACGGTGCCGGGATAACCGTCCTGACCCGCTTCGCTAACATATGAAAAGCGTACGGCCGGACCCCTGGCGGTTTCCATCGGTTTGGCAGTCCAGAGTTCCTTGTTGAATCCGATCGTGCCGCCGTGCAGGCTGTTCGGGCCGTCGTTGAGCGGAAGATGATAGACCTTGCCGTTGAGTTTGAATGTCCCGTGTGCAATCCTGTTCGCGTACCTCCCTATCGTTCCGCCGAAGTACGACTTGCCGTTAACGTATCCTTCGACGTTGTCGTATCCGAGCGCGACGTCGGCGAATTTGCCTTTTTTGTCCGGCACCACAATCGACACGGTCGTCGCTCCGTAATCCGTCAGTTTCACCGTCATGCCGGACGGATTCTTCAGTATGTAAAGATATGCCTCCTGCCCGGAGGGAAGTTTGCCGAAAGGTTCCTTCTTAATCATTGATTCGGGTCCCTTTTTTATTTGAGTGAATCCGGCCGCCGACAATGTCAACACGGCCGCCAAAGCAAGAATTAAATTCCTCATATCGTAGCTCCTCCATTGTAGGTCCAGCTTTTCTATTTTACGGATTGATGCCTTCTTTCACAATTGAATTGGTCCGCCATCCCGGTCGCGCTCACTTCCAGATATTCGCTTCTTCTCCGCCGCCGATGACGGGAAAGGCGGATATTCTGAGTCTCGTGCAGCCCATGGGTATGAGTGTCAGCTTCTCTAGTGGTTCAGTGGATTTCACGGGACTTTCCTGCAATGCTCCGACCATCCCGTTGCTCTCCATTTTCCATTGCGGAATCAGACGTCCTTCCGCTGCGATTTCGACAGGCGCATTTGCGGGATCGAACGGCTGCTTTGCGAGCTCGCCCGATGTTTTCACAACCGCGAACGATGTCGCCGGATCTTTACCGTTTATTGCAAGCCCGTAATTCCATTTCGTCGTCGGGAAAACTTCGTAGGCGGGCCATCTCTCGGTGCCTCCGTATTTGACCCACTTCTCTCCGATCTTCAGCGAGTAAGCGAGCGGACCCCGCATCACGGAAACGGAATTCTTGTTCTTTGTCCAGACCTTTACGGAAATTTCCATCGGCAGGACAAGCGTGACGACATCCCCTTTCTTCCATTCTCTGTCGATAACGATCCACGAGTCAGGAGAAGCTGCCGCTCCGACATCTTTGCCGTTTACCTCGACTCTTGCGTGCCTGCACCAGCCGGGCACGCGGAGCGCGAGTGCGAAGGTCACGGGAGAGGTCGGGGCTACTCTGAAAATGACCGTACCCTTGAAAGGATAGTCGGTTTCTTCCTCAATCCCGACGTTCGTTCCATTCCCCACTTTCACGTCAACCCTGCTGGGGGCATAGAGTACGGCCGCAATACCGTTGTTCTGAGTAGCCATCCACAAATTTTCGGTGAAGTAAGGCCAGCCCATCGCAACGTTATGCTGGCAGCAGCGGTAATCCCACGGGTCGTACGAGAACATGTCGCCGTCGTTCTGGATCATCGGCGCCTTGTTCGCGGTATCGAGCTGGACCTGGTTCGGCGCGGTCAGATAATGAAGGCCCTCCAGGTCCGGAGTCATCGATGCTGGAAGCGAGTTGAACGCGACCGTCTCGCAGCGGTCCGCCCAGACCGGATTACCCGTTATGCGGGTAAGCATCTCGGTGCTGTGCATCATCTCTACCATTGCGCAGGTCTCGGTCGCCTGCCTCGGCCCCGTGTAGCCCGGGCGGCAGTTCTCGTCGGCGCCGTACATTCCGCCCGGCACCTGGCCGTACGTGTCTATGACACTGTCGTAATCATCTATGGTGGACTGAAGATAGCGCCTGTCGTGAGTCACCTGGTAATACTCGGCCGGCTCCCTGAATCCCTCCGCAAGATTGACGCCGTGCCATGTCGGAATGCCGCCCTCCCAGTCGGCGGTCCGCTCGTGGTTGACTCGAGCGACGTCAAGCAGCCACCTGTATCCGGTGTGGTTGTATAGCCACAGGATATGTTCAAGGTTGTCGCCTCCGCGCCACTTCTGCCAGCTTCCCGGGAGAATGTCAGCGAGGGGCTGTCTGCTCATCCAACGGAAATAGTTCGTCATGAACGGGATGACACGCCTGTCGCCCGTCGCCTCGTAATAACTTCTCATCACGAACAGCATCAGCATGTTCGGCCAGATGTCGTGGTTGGCAAGGTTCGCACGCGGACCGAACCAGCCGGTCGAATCCTGGCTTGCGAGTGTCGAGTCGATCCACTTTTTCGACTCGTCGATTATACGCTTGTTGTGAAGTATATAACCGAGATCTGTGTAGCCTCTAAGCCAGTACGGGAGTTCCTCCCATCCGTAGTCGCCCTCACCCTCGCTGTTCGCCCAGGCGCTGACTTTTATGTTGCACCACTTGCTGATCTCGTCGAGATGACCTGTAAAGCCGTTCGCCATATCTTCGAGCTGGGTCCTGAGCCATCCCTCCGGCTCTATCGCTCCGATCGGAAGTTTGTATAGCGGACTTGGAATGAGGGGGGATCTGTTGCCGACGTAAAAGGCATTCGGTCTGCCTGCCGGGGGATGCATGAGCACCCTGACGGTTCGATCTGCTTCTCGAGAAGTCTTCGCGACGGCTCCGGCGGCCGTGACCCACGCGAACAGGACCATCACCAAAAAGAGGTAAAGCGCTCGATATTTCAGGGACATCGGCAGGCTCCTTATCAGTTGGTTTGACTGGACTAACCGGCCACGAACCTCAATTTTGCATAATTCAGGAAAGAAGACAAGAGGGCGGCAGTACTTTCGGCCGAAAGCAAGGCCGCCTCTTCGTTGTCGAAATGATATTACTTCTCCGCCATGAACGGGTACCGGTAGTTTTTCGGAGGAATCAGGTTTTCTTTCGTGCTTCTCGGAGACATCCACCGGACCATGTTCAGGAAGCTGCCGGCCTTGTCGTTCGTGCCGCTGGCGCGCGCACCTCCGAACGGCTGCTGTCCGACTACTGCACCGGTCGGCTTGTCGTTGATGTAGAAATTTCCGGACGAATTGACAAGAATCCGGTTCGCCTTCGCGACTGCGTACCGGTCGTGGGCAAAGACGGCTCCGGTCAGCGCGTAAGGCGAAGTTTCGTCGCAAAGATGGAGCGTCTCTTCGTACTTGTCGTCGTCGTAGACGTAGACCGTCATGACCGGTCCGAAGATCTCCTCTTCCATTGTGCGGAAGTGCGGATTCTTTGCGAGTATAACTGTCGGCTCGATGAAGTATCCTTTCGAGTCGTCGTAGTTTCCGCCGGAAACGATCTCCGCGTCGGAAGATTTCCTGGCGTAGTCGATGTACTCGGTGATGGTCGAGAACGCGCCTTTGTCGATGACGGCATTCATAAAGTTGCTGAAGTCGCGCGGGTCGCCCATCTTCACGGTTTTCAGTTCCTTCAGCATGTAGTCTTTCAGGTTGCTCCAGAGCGATTTCGGAAGATAGGAACGGGATGCGGCGGAACATTTCTGTCCCTGGTATTCGAAAGCACCCCGGATGATCGCCACGCCGAGCTCTTCTATGTCGGCACTCCTGTGCGCGAAGATGAAATCCTTGCCGCCCGTTTCTCCGACGATGCGCGGGTACGATTTGTAACTCGCGATATTCGTCCCCACGGTTTTCCACATATCCTGGAACACCGAGGTGCTGCCGGTAAAGTGAATGCCTGCGAGATGGGGCGACGTCATCGCCGGACGTCCCACGACGCTGCCCGGACCGGGCACAAAGTTTATGACACCCGGCGGCACGCCAGCCTCCTGAAGGAGTTTCATTATATGGTAAGCGGAATAGACCGCACTCGATGCCGGCTTGTCGAGGACAACATTACCAACCATCGCGGGAGCAGTCGGCAGGTTGCCGGCTATCGACGTGAAGTTGAAGGGGGACACGGCAAACACGAATCCTTCGAGCGGCCGGTATTCCATCTTGTTCCGGACGTCCATCGGCGAATGCGGCGGCTGCTGCTCGAACAACTGCATCGCGTAGTAAGCATTGAACCGGAAAAAGTCCGTCAGTTCTGCTGCCGAGTCGATTTCAGCTTGAAATACATTCTTGCTTTGTCCAAGCATGGTGGCGGCATTAACGGTGTCACGCCATGGGCCGGCCAGCAGCGCGGCGGCCTTCATGAAAATCGAAAGGCGCTCCTCCCAGTCCAGCGCCGCCCATTCGGTCCGCGCGGCCAGCGCCGCCTTGATCGCCATGTTGACTTCCTTTTCGCCTGCCTGGTGATAAGTGCCTATGACCGTCTTGTGGTCGTGGGGAAGCACGCAGTTCGCAGTCTTTCCCGTCCTGATCTCCTCGCCGCCGATAATCAGCGGGATCTCGATCTGCTTGCTCTGCATCTCTTCCAGTTTTGCTTTCAGAGACGCCCGCTCGGGTGAACCGGGGAGGTAGTTCTTCACCGGCTCGTTCGGGGGCATCGGGATTTGGTATTTTGCGTTGGACACGATTTGTCGCTCCTTATCTGGATGTGAATAAAATTCATAAGTCAAAGGGCAAAACTCAAAATCATTCCCTTTTTGACTTTTGAGTTTTTACTTTTGACCTATCTCCTTATTGCTTCCTTCAATGCTTCAAGACACAGTTCGATGTTCTTTTCCTTCGACGTGTAACCCATCAGGCCAATTCTCCAGACTTTTCCTGCAAGCTGTCCGAGACCGGCTCCTATTTCGATGTTGAACTTTTTCAGCAGGTGGTCTCTCACCTCTGCCTCGTTGATCCGATCGGGTACGGTCACGATTGCCAGCTCCGGAAGGCTTGCCTCGCCGGTTACGAACGGCTTGAGGCCGAGCTTTTCGAGCCCCGCCAGGAACATAACCGAATTCCTTTTGTGGCGCGCCCATGCGTTCTCCAGGCCTTCCTCCTGAACGAGACGAAGAGCCTCGTGAAGTCCATAGAGCGCGTTGATCGGGGCAGTATGGTGGTACGTTCGCTTCGCCCCGCTCCAGTAGCTTACAACCAGACTGATGTCCATGAACCAGCTCTGAACCTTCGTTTTCCTGTTCCTCACGGCACTTATCGCGCGCTCGTTAAATGTGATCGGCGATAATCCCGGCGGACACGACAGACACTTCTGGCTTCCGGAGTAAACGACATCGAGGTCCCAATCGTCGACTCTCACCGGTATTCCCCCGAGCGAGGTTACCGTATCGGCGATCGTCAGACAGCCGTACTTGTGTGCGATTCGAGCGAGGTTGGCAATGTCCGACCTGGCCCCGGTCGAAGTCTCCGCGTGCACGAACGCCGCCACCTTGATGTCCCTGTGAGACGCGAGCATCTCTTCCAGCCTTGACGGATCGATCGGTTTGCCCCAGGGAGCATCGATGACTAACGGCACGCCTCCGTACCGTTCCACCATTTCCCTTATGCGGCCGCCGAATGCGCCGTTGACGCAGACCGCGACTTTCATTCCCGGCTCGACAAGGTTGACTACCGCGGTTTCCATCCCAAGTGAACCCGGACCCGAAATAGGAAAGGTTACCTCGTTCTTCGTGAGAAATGTCTCTCGCAAGAGCACTTTCAGCTCGTCCATCATCCTGATGAACGCCGGATCCAGATGACCGACAGTCGGCCGTGCCATCGCCTCCAGAACCCTTGGGTGGACGTTAGACGGCCCCGGCCCCATGAGAATTCTGTCGGGGGGACGAAAGAAATCAATCTTCATTCGAATCTCCTATGAATTGAAAGGATCCAGATATCAAATACCAGGTTCATCCGATCGAGTCCTTCTGACAGACGATCTGCAGGAAGACTGCAGACAAACGCTGGCGTTTTGCCGCAAATTAATTCCATTTTTGAATTTTACCGTCAGTTGCTTCGTGTAGCCTCGCATTTGGAGCCTGGAACTTGTTCTTCACAGTTATTTCAGCAGTCCGGCATTTTGAAGAATCGACCTCACATCTTCGCGCTCCCGCTCGCCCAAGGGAGCCAGCGGACTTCTTGGCTCGCCGCCGAAGTAGCCGAGCATGTCGAGCGACGCCTTGAGACCCGGGACGCCGTACTTGGAAGTTACAGCCTTGTTGACGGGAATGAGTCTCTCCTGCAGTGCGGATGCCTCCTTATGTTTACCTGTTTTGAAAAGCTTCTGAAGTTGGATGCACTGTTCCGGAGCTATGTTTGCCAGCGCAAGTACTCCTCCCGCCGCACCGGCGGCGAGACCGGGATAGAGCACCGACGCGGTCCCGACAAGCACCGAGAAATCTTTCGGCACCACGCCGACTATCTCCGCCGTGTGTGCCGTGTTCTCGGAACTGTTTTTCAATCCTACGATGTTGGGATGCCGCGCCAGCTTCGCCACAGCGTCAGCTTCTATATTCACACCCGTAAATTTCGGTACATTATATATGACAAGAGGAATCTTTATGCCGTCCGCAACTTCGGTGAAATACCTCATAAATGCATTGCCGTTCATCTGTCCCTTGTAGAAAGACGGGGTCAGGACCAGCACATAATCCGCGCCGCGGCCGGCGGCCTCGTTTGACAATGATATAGTCTCCCTAATTGAATCGGAGCCGGTCCCCGCGAGAAGAATCTTTCCGGATAAAAGTTCCTTCGTCGTCGTCTCGATAATCTTCAGTTTCTCCTCCCGGGTGAGGAACGCACTCTCTCCATTGGAACCCATGACCACATAACCGCTGAGTTCTGTCCGGTTCCACCGCCGGATATTTTCCGCCAGCTTGTCGTATGCTACTTCACCTTTCACGAACGGAGTCGTGACGGGAGGCATTATCCCTTTAATCGATGTCATCTTAACCTTTCATGCTGTCAATGCAGTTCCACGACCGAGTTGCCACGAATGTGGTCATCCGGACAAACGTCAACCTGCAGGCTCCAGATAAATTATCAATTTCAAGACGCAACCGACAAAGGGCATCCCCTTTGAGCTTAACCTTCTGGAAATTGGTCGCTGTATGGAACACGGTGTTTGAAAACTGGAGCTCGAGCGACATAGGAACATTAATGGATCCCTTTATTTCGCAAAGATGTTTCTTATCACAAACCCTACGTTTGCCGGCCGCTCGGCGAGGCGCCGCACGTACCACTTGTACCATGCCTTGCCGTAGCTTATCAGCACGCGGATATTGTAGCCCTCCCTGGCAAGACGCTTCTGCTCTGCCGCTTTTATCCCGTACAGCATTTGTATTTCGACCTTCTCACGCGGGATTCCGATTTGACCGGCAGCCTCGATGATTTTTCCATGCAAGCTCGTGTCGTGCGTGCCGTATGCGGCCCTCACACCGTTGTCGCGGATCCCTTTCAACAACATCATCGAAAGCTCGAAATAATTTCTGTCCACATCGCCCTTGTCGGGAAAAGCTATTTCCGCCGGCTCATTGTACGCCCCTTTCACCAGGCGAACCAGCGGGGAAACATCCAGCAAGCCCTCGAGATCTTTCTTGGTGCGCCGCAGGTAAGACTGCAGACAGATGCCCGTGTTGGCGTAATCCTTCTTTACTCTCCTGTACAGGTCGAGCGTTGAATCGACATAGTTGCTTCTTTCCATATCGATCCAGACAACGTTGTTCAGTTCCTTCGCCCTGGACGCGAGAGACTTGAAATTCTCGTAAGCGTTGTCGACGGAAAGATCAAGCCCGAGCTGGGTAAGCTTTACAGAAACTTCGATATCGAGCTTCTCGGAAGCTATCTTGTCCAGGAGAGCGAGATAATGATCGCGGACGGCGGTGGCTTCGGAAAGGTCCGTAATGCTCTCGCCGAGGAATGTGAATACGGTCGGAATCCTCTCTCCACTGAAAATCTTCGCGGCTCCGATCGCCTCCTCCAGTTCTTCGCCGGGCATGAATCTCTTGAGCGCTTTCCGTACGAATCTGTAATTCGGTACGTGCTTGAGCAGATACCGATTCTCCGACGCCCATAGAAGAATATTTCGCGAAAGTCCCATTCCCGCTGCTCCTGTTTTCTTGAACCGTTGGCGAATTGAAGGAAGTGCGGCCGGCCGCGCGCCGTTTTTCCATCCTGTTCATGAAGCCACGACAACAGCAATACTCATCGTAGACAAATCCTGAAACACCGCGTCCGATTGCATAATTTAACCATTCGGTCCCAAATTTTCGACATCACTCAGGACTCCGCTTTCGAGCAAGAATCGGGTTTGTCTTCGGAAAACTATGGATTAATTTTTGACGTTAATGCCGGAGGATGTATGACAGATTACGAGAGAATAGCCAGCGCGATCGCATATATAAATGAACATTTCAAGGAGCAGCCGGACCTGAAGCGGGTAGCGGGAGCGGTCCACCTCAGCGAGTTCCATTTCCAGCGGCTCTTCAAGAAATGGGCCGGAGTGAGTCCCAAGAAATTCCTCGAGTATATAAGTGTCGAGCACGCGAAGGCCATGCTGAGACGGAATGCGTCCGTTGCCGAAGCGACTTACGAAACCGGGCTCTCGGGCACGAGCAGACTTCACGACCTCTTCGTCAACATTGAAAGGATGACTCCGGGTGAATTCAGGAACAAGGGACAGAACCTTAAAATAGACTACGCCTTCTACCAGTCGCCCTTCGGAAAGATAATCATCGCGTCGACCCCAAAGGGAATTTGCCACATAGGGTTCGCCGGCAATGAGCGTCCGGCAGTAAGAGCCCTTCACGAAAAGTACGGGAATGCAAAGTTGACCGAAAGGTCGAATTCCTCGCACCGACAGGTGCTGAAGGTATTCAGCAACGACTGGAACGACATTTCGGAAATCAGGCTCCACATAAAGGGTACGCCGTTCCAGCTGAAGGTATGGGAAGCGCTTCTGAAGATTCCGTTCGGCGAACTCAGCACATACTCGAGGGTGGCGGAAAGCATCGGCCGGCCAACTGCATCCCGGGCGGTCGGCGCCGCAATCGGCGACAACCCCGTGGCATATTTGATACCATGCCATAGAGTAATCAGATCGACCGGCGTACTAGGAGATTATCACTGGGGGAGCGACCGGAAGGCGGCGATTGTCGCATGGGAGTCGGCGAGAACGGAATCGGCAGGCGTCTGAAGCCGGCGGATTCGGTGCGGAGGTAATCGACCGGGACTCCTTGCCGGCCGAAAGGTATTTACGCGAATCTTATTTCATTCCAAGAATTTGAAACCGAGACATGTCGTTGACTAACTTGTCGGATAAAACGGCAGTCAATCTACGATAACCGAAAGGAGCCGGCGGCATGTACGTTCCGAAACTCTTTGAAATAAAAGACTGGCCTGAGATTTCGAAATTCATCAGGGCAAATCCCCTGGCAACGCTGGTGAGCAGCGGTGCAGGCTTTCCGATGGCAACGCACGTTCCCCTGGAATTGGTCGAACACGAAAACAGCAGGTCGACCCTGTCCGGACATGTGGCGAAGGCCAATGCTCACTGGCGTCTTTTCGAATCGCACTCCGAGGTCCTGGCGATTTTTCTTTCGCCGGTACAACATTACGTTTCATCTTCGTGGTACGAACATCCGAACGTGCCGACCTGGAACTACATGAGTGCGCATGTCTATGGAAAGATCGCGATATTGGAAACGGACCTGCTCCGGGAATCGCTGAGACAAATGACGAACCGCCACGAAATCATCTCAACACATCCACTTTCCGCCGAGGTTCTCGAAAGTGAAATCGAGAAGCAGATAAGCGGGATAGTCGGATTCGAAATACAAATAGAAAGAATAGAAGCGTCGTATAAAATGAGTCAAAACAGGAATAACAAAGACTACGATAACATCATAAAAGAACTTCAGAAGCTGGAAGATTACAACGCGCAGATAGTCGCGAAAAAGATGCGGGAAATC
>JBJKPN010000173.1:0-45013 GCA_046706365.1 Candidatus Kryptoniota bacterium
ATTCCCGATGTGAAGCGAAAGTTTATCGATATCTCAGACCGCGAGGTCAAGGAAATCGAGGCGAGCTATGAAGGAGGCTTCATAACCGCCGGAGAAAGGTACAACAAGATAATCGACGTATGGCAGCGGGCGACAAACCTCGTCAGCGATGCGGCATACAAGACGCTCTCCGCGTCTAAGGACGGCTTCAATTCCATTTGGATGATGCTTGATTCCGGTGCCCGCGGATCGAAGGACCAGGTCAAGCAACTCGCGGCGATGCGTGGTCTGATGGCAAAGCCTCAGAAGTCGTTGACCGGTCAGGTCGGCGACCTGATTGAGAATCCCATCATTGCGAATTTCCGTGAGGGGCTCTCCATCCTCGAATACTTCATCTCGACCCACGGCGCCAGAAAAGGACTTGCGGATACGGCATTGAAGACCGCAGACGCAGGATATCTGACGAGGAGGCTCGTCGACGTGTCGCAGGACGTGGTCATCGCCAGCGACGACTGCGGTACAATCCGCGGAATCTCCGTCAGCGCCATCAAGGACGGCGAACGCGTCCAGGAAACACTGGTCGAACGTATTCTAGGTCGTGTTGCGCTTTACGACGTTATCGACCCTCTGAGCAATGAAGTCATCGTCAAGTCCAGCAGTGAGATTACCGAGGACCTTGCCGAGAAAATTGCGAACACGGCAATCGACAGCGTGGACATCCGGTCGGTGTTGACTTGCGAGGCGCCTCATGGCGTTTGTGCAAAATGCTACGGCAGAAACCTCGCCACGGGCAAGATGGTCGAAATCGGAGACGCCGTGGGAATCATAGCCGCCCAGAGTATCGGTGAACCGGGCACTCAGCTGACGCTGCGCACGTTCCATACCGGCGGTACTGCGAGCGCCGAATCGCAGGAGTCGAACGTAGTCGCGCCGGCCGAAGGCAGACTCAAATTCGAGAATATGCACCCGCTTGTCGACTACACCAGCCGCACGACGGGCAAACCGGAAAAAGTGCTGCTTGGCAGACACGGAGTAATACAAATTCTTGACAAGGACAATCGCGCAATCAAAAAGATGGATGTGCCTCAAGGCGCACATATAGTTCTCAATGAGGGCGACTCGGTTGCCAAGCTGGACAAGGTTTACGAGTGGGATCCTTACAACACTCTCATCTTGACGGAATTTGGTGGGAAGATACGCTGGAGCGATCTGAAGAAAGACGTCACTTACCGCGAACAAACTGACGAACAGACCGGTCAGGTCGAGAAGGTCGTCATCGAGAGCGTCGATAAGAACATGACGCCGTCCCTCGAAGTTGTGCACGGAAGCAAATCCAGGCGGACATACAACCTCCCTGTCGGTGCGCACATTGTCGTCGAAGACGGCGAAGAAGTCCAGTCCGGTGAGACTTTGGCAAAGAAGCCGAAGGAACTCTCCCGCGTGCGCGATGTGACTACCGGTCTCCCGAGAGTGCAGGAACTCTTCGAAGCCCGTGCACCGCAGGATCCGGCTACGGTCGGCGAAATAGATGGTTATATCAGTTTCGGCGGTCAGTCGCGCGGAACGAAGGAAGTCATTGTGACGAGTGCGGACGGAAAGGACCGCAAGACCTACAAAGTATCGCTGCGACAACATATCCTGGTTCAGGAAAACGACTTCGTGATTGCAGGAGAGCGGCTGACCGACGGCTCCGTTGATCCTCACGACATTTTGCGCATCAAGGGACCCGCGGACGTGCAGAAGTACCTGCTCGACGAGATACAGGAAGTCTACCGCCAGCAGAACGTCAACATAAACGATAAGCACATCGAAGTCATCGTTCGGCAAATGTTCCAGCGCGTTAAGGTCGTCGACTCCGGAGACACACCGTTCCTGGAAGGCGACATAGTCGACGTGCACAGGATGCGCGAGGAAAACGCTTCGATCAGCAAGAAGATTGTCGTAACGGGTAAAGGAGACTCTAAGTACAGAGTCGGCCAGATCGTCGAACGTGCGCTCGTCATGGCAAAGAACCGCGACATGCGTCGGGCGAAGAAGAAGGTCATCGAGTTCCGCGACGCAGTGCCCGCGACGTCCGAGGATGTGCTGCTTGGTATTACATCTGCCGCGCTCTCGACAGACAGCTTCATCTCGGCCGCCTCCTTCCAGGAAACCACGAAGGTTCTTACCGACGCTTCAGTCGAGGGGAGACTCGACAAGCTCGCCGGGCTGAAGGAAAACGTGATAATAGGACAGCTTATTCCGGCCGGCACGGGCTTGAAGAAATTCCGCGATCTCATCCTGACGGAAGAAGAAATGCTCGAGAAGGCAGGGGAAGAAGCCGAAGAAGAAGTCTCCAGCCAGAAGGTGGCGTCATAGTCTGTTCCAGGTGTAGGCGTTGGGAGAAAGAAATTTCTCCCAACTATTATGCCGAAATTCTTGATTGTTTTGCAAACGTATTTTATATTTGAATCTCTATGATGAAGGTACGTATTTTGGAGGAACACATTGCCGACAATTAACCAACTGATAAGGCAGGGGAGGGAACGACTCCTATACAAAGGTAAATCCCCCGCGCTTCAGGGAAACCCGCAAAAGCGAGGTGTATGCACCCGCGTCTACACCACCACACCTAAGAAGCCGAATTCGGCTCTCCGCAAAGTTGCGCGCGTCAGGCTGACTAATGGAATCGAAGTGACGGCCTACATCCCTGGGGAGGGACATAATCTTCAAGAGCACTCTATCGTTTTGATCAGAGGCGGCCGTGTTAAGGATCTTCCCGGCGTGCGTTACCACATCATCAGAGGCACTCTTGACACTGCCGGTGTGACCGACAGGAAGCAGGGCAGGTCAAAATACGGTGCCAAGAAGCCCAAAGCTTCAGCATAAAAACAACAAAAAGAGTTTACGATGAGAAAAAAGCGCTCTGACAGGCGTCAGGTTTATCCTGACCCGAAATATAATGATGTGTTCGTAGCCAAGTTCGTGAACAACGTTATGAGCTCGGGCAAAAAGCATCGTGCGCGGAAAATCCTGTACGATGCGTTCGACGTTATTGAACAGCGTACCAAGCAAAATCCCTTGGACGTTTTCAGGAAAGCGTTGAACAATGTGCAGCCTATCATAGAAGTCCGGGCGCGCCGAGTCGGCGGAGCCACCTATCAGGTGCCGAGCGAGGTGAGGCCCGAAAGAAGTCTGGCTCTCGGGATGAGATGGCTTATCAGATATGCCAGAGAGAGAAAAGACAAATCGATGTCCTTGAAGCTTGCGGCGGAAATTATTGCTGCCTCAAACGGCGAGGGAAGCGCGATCAAGAAACGTGAAGATACTCATAAAATGGCAGAAGCCAACAAGGCTTTTGCCCACTACAGATGGTAATTAAGAACGGAAGGTTGTAGATAGATCCATGGCTCGAGAATATCCGCTAGAACGAACGCATAACATAGGTATTATGGCGCACATTGACGCCGGTAAGACGACGACGACTGAAAGGATACTTTTCTATACAGGAAAGACCCATCGTATCGGGGAGGTCCACGACGGCGCGGCGACGATGGACTTCATGGAACAGGAGAAGGAACGCGGCATCACGATTACTTCCGCCGCAACGACCTGCTTCTGGAGAGACCATAGGATCAATATAATAGACACGCCGGGACACGTCGATTTTACGATCGAAGTCGAGCGCTCTCTCCGCGTTCTCGACGGGGCAATTGCCCTGTTCTGCGCAGTGGGCGGAGTCGAGCCTCAGTCCGAGACCGTATGGCGTCAGGCCGACAAATACGGCGTTCCTCGAATTGCGTTCGTCAACAAGATGGACCGCGTCGGGGCGGACTTCTTCAATGTGATACAGATGATGCACGACCGCCTCAAGGCCAACGCCGTGCCTATACAGCTTCCGATCGGTCAGGGCGACCTCTTCTCAGGCATAATCGACCTGATCAAAATGAAGGCCGTCATGTACAACGAGTCTAACCTGGGCACGACCTGGGAAGAGTACGATATCCCTCATGACCTGCAGAAGCTGGCACAGGAGCACCGAACTAAGTTGCTCGAGGCCGTCTCTGATGTCGATGATACTCTATTGGTGAAGTATCTCGATGGGCAGGAGATTTCCGCGGCTGAGATCACCGAAACGATACGAAAAGCGACAATAGAGTCTAAGATAGTCCCGGTCGCCTGCGGTACCGCTTTCAAGAACAAAGGAGTCCAGAGATTGCTGGATTGCATCGTCGATTTTCTGCCGTCCCCGCTGGATGTAGGCAGTACTCACGGGCACGATGCTGAAGGCAACCAGATCGAACGTAAGCCTGCTGATGAGGAGAAGTTCTCAGCCCTTGCATTCAAGATTATGAGCGACCCATATGTGGGAAAGCTCACATTCTTCAGGGTCTATAGTGGTACGCTCACGGGCGGTTCGTATGTTTACAACTCGATAACCGGACGAAAAGAGAGGATCGGCAGAATCCTTAGAATGCATGCCAATCATCGGGAAGACATAGACACTGCGTACACTGGCGACATCGTTGCTGCTGTCGGTTTGAAGTCCACCAAGACCGGCGACACTCTTTGTGAGGAGTCCTCACCGATCATTCTCGAGAAGATGGAATTTCCGGATCCTGTCATCAGCATCGCAATTGAACCGAAGACAAAGGCTGATCAGGAAAAGCTCGGTGACTCGCTACAGAAGCTTACCGAAGAGGACCCGACATTTCGCATGTCGACCAACGAAGAGACCGGTCAGACTATCATCAGTGGCATGGGCGAGCTTCACCTTGAGATCATTGTCGACAGGTTGAAGCGGGAGTTTAAGGTCGAGGCGAACGTCGGCCGTCCCCAGGTTGCTTACAAGGAAACGATCAAGAAAAAGGTTACTCAACAAGGAAAATTCGTCAGGCAGTCGGGCGGACACGGTCAATATGGCGATGTCTGGCTGGAAGTAGAACCCAACGAAAAGGGCAAAGGGTACGAGTTTACGAATGCAATCGTCGGCGGTGTGATTCCCAAGGAGTACATCCCTGCGGTATCGGAGGGTGTTCAGGAAGCGCTGCAAAGCGGCGTCTTGGCAGGTTATCCTGTCGTGGATGTCAAAGTGAAACTGTTTGACGGGTCCTTTCACGATGTGGATTCCAGTGAGATGGCGTTCAAGATTGCCGGAAGCATCGGGTTCAAGGAAGCGGCCAGGAAGGCCGATCCGGCGCTGCTCGAGCCCATTATGGACGTCGAGGTGGTCACTCCGGAAGAGTATCTCGGTGATGTCATGGGAGACTTGAACTCCCGCCGCGGAAGAATCGAAGGTATCAGCTCAAGAAGGGATGCTCAGGTCGTGAAAGCGCGGGTTCCGTTGTCCGAAATGTTCGGTTACGCAACGTCGCTTCGCTCGATGACACAGGGACGCGCTATCTTTACCATGCAGTTTGCGCATTACGACGAAGTGCCGAAGAGCATCGCGGAGCAAATTGTTGAAAAGGTCCGCGGCAAGGAGTCGGTTGCCGCATGAGCGACACGAGTTCTCTTACTTTTTTGCGTCGGGTTCAGTTAATAGGTTGAAAAAATTATAAGGAGAATTTAAATGGCTAAGGAGAAGTTTGACCGCAGTAAGCCGCATATCAACGTGGGCACGATCGGGCACATCGACCACGGAAAAACGACGCTTACATCCGCAATCACTCTGGCTTTGGCGAAGAAGGGGTGGGCGTCGGCACGCAGTTTCGACAGCATCGACAATGCACCGGAAGAGAAAGCGCGCGGCATAACGATCGCAACTGCACACGTCGAATATCAAACGGCGACACGACACTACGCGCACGTAGACTGTCCGGGACATGCCGATTATATAAAGAATATGATTACCGGCGCTGCCCAGATGGACGGTGCTATACTAGTCGTCGCCGCTAATGACGGTCCGATGCCCCAGACACGCGAGCACATCCTGCTCGCATATCAGGTCGGTGTTCCCCGCATTGTTGTGTTTATGAACAAAGTCGACATGGTCGATGACCCCGAGCTTCTCGAGCTCGTCGAGGTCGAAGTTCGCGATCTTCTGAAAAAGTACAATTTCCCCGGCGATGAGATACCCATCATTCGTGGCAGCGCGCTACAGGCAATGGAAGCAGGAAACGATCCGAATTCCACTGCAGACGATCCGCGCTTCAAGCCGATCTTCGAGCTCATGGAGGCGGTGGACACTTACATTCCCCTGCCGCAGCGCGATATTGACAAGCCCTTTATCATGCCGGTCGAAGACGTCTTCACGATAACCGGTCGCGGTACTGTCGGAACGGGCCGTGTCGAACGCGGGAAGGTGAAGGTCGGTGAGGATGTTGAAATCATAGGTCTCGGAGCGCACAAGAAAGCAGTGTGCACCGGACTTGAGATGTTCAGAAAAGAGCTGGACGAAGGTATGGCCGGCGACAACATCGGCGTGCTCCTGAGAGGCGTTGAGAAGACTGAACTGGAACGCGGGATGGTCATTGCGAAGCCCGGTTCGATTACTCCGCACACAAAATTCACCGCCCAGGTTTACGTGCTGAGCAAGGAAGAGGGCGGTCGACACACGCCGTTCTTCAAGGGATACCGTCCGCAATTCTACTTCCGTACTACCGACGTGACGGGCTCCGTTACGGAATTTCCGGAAGGGACAGAAATGGTTATGCCGGGTGACAACGTCGACAACCTGAGGATCGAGCTTATCACCCCGATCGCCATGGAAGAAGGCCTGAGATTCGCTATCCGCGAAGGCGGTCACACGGTCGGAGCCGGCGTCGTAACAAAGATTATCGAGTAGAGACACAGATGCCGTGTTCTTACTTTAACGCTGAACAAATAATTGATGTGAGGTAAGCTGTGGCTGGTCAGACTATCAGGATTAAGTTGAAATCCTATGATCATGCTCTGATTGACAAGTCGGCAGAGAAGATCGTTCGTACCATTAAATCGACCGGGGCGATTGTCTCCGGGCCGATTCCGCTGCCGACAAAGAAAACCGTGTATACAGTTCTTCGTTCCCCGCATGTCGACAAGCGAAGCAGGGAACAATTCGAGCTCCGTCAGCATAAGCGATTGATTTACATCTTCAATGCGTCGTCGAAGTCGGTCGATTCCCTTACGAAGCTCGATTTGCCCGCGGGCGTTGATGTCGAGATGAAAGTCTAACCTGCGCAGTTTACTAAATGAAATCGGAGTTGTAAATAATGAGTGGTCTGCTTGGCAAGAAACTTGGCATGACTAGCGTATTCGACGAGAAAGGGAACTCGATTACGGTTACCGTAATCGAAGCCGGACCGTGTCCCGTCACGGCTGTAAAGACGAAAGACCGCGATGGATACGAAGCCCTTCAGCTTGCGTTCGGAGAAAAACCCGAGCGCAACGTTACGAAAGCTATGAAGGGGCATTACGCGAAGGCAGGCGTCAAACCCGCCAGCTTGTTGTGCGAGTTCGACGGATTCGAAATTGGGAGCTACAAGATTGGCGACGTAATCAACGTCGATAAGGTTTTCACTGTCGGCGACAAAGTGTCCGTGACCGGGACGTCGAAAGGTCGGGGCTTCCAGGGTGTGGTTAAGCGCCATCACTTCGGCGGCGGTGCTGTAACACACGGACAGAGCGACAGGCTGCGCGCTCCCGGCTCGGTCGGAAGTTCATCGTACCCGTCTCGTTCCTTTAGAGGTCTCAGAATGGCCGGAAGGATGGGAGGCAAGCGATCCACAATGAAGAACCTGAAGGTGGTGCGTCTGATTCCCGCTTCGAATCTGATCCTGGTTGAGGGTTCCGTGCCCGGTCCCACGAACGGATACCTTGAAATATATCGAGAAAAGTGATCGCCATGGGAGAAGTTAAAGAGGTTGTCAAGATGCAGTTAGATGTATTGAAAATTGATGGAAGTCCCACGGGCGAGAAAGTTGAGCTTTCGCCTGCAGTCTTCGGGATCGAGCCGAACGACCATGCGATTTACCAGGTCGTGACTGCTCATCTGGCAAACGCACGTCAGGGGACTCACAAGACAAAGACGCGAGCCGAAGTGAGCGGCGGCGGAAAGAAGCCGTGGAAGCAGAAGCACACAGGAAGGGCCCGCAGCGGTTCGACAAGAAATCCCGTCTGGGTCGGCGGCGGAACAATATTCGGTCCAAAGCCACATACTTATGAAAAGAAAGTGAACGACAAGGTTAGAGTCCTGGCCGAGAAGTCGGCGCTTAGCTACAAGGCAAAGGACAGCGGCCTCGTCGTAGTTGAGGATTTCACGCTCGATGAGGCCAAGACCAAAAAGATCGTTGAGATTCTCGGGTCGCTCGGTTTGAAAGGAAAGAAGACCCTGATGCTTCTGGAGAAGAAGGACAAAGGAATCATCCTCTCTGCACGCAATCTCCCGAAGGTTTTTGCCAGAGAAGCTGTTGAAGCTTCGGTTTATGAAATATTGAACAACGAAGTGATCGTATTCCAAAAAAGTGCGCTGACAGCCATTCAGAATAAGCTGACACGTCGAAGGACGAAGTCGGGGAATGGAGAGACTAAATGAGCGCAGTTATTGTAAAGCCTCTATTGACAGAGAAGAATACGAAGCTTCAGGAACAGCACCAATACGTTTTTGAAGTGGTGAAGGGTTCGAACAAAATCGAAATTGCGAGAGAGATCGAGAAACGCTTCAACGTCAAGGTGAAAAGCATTCGCACCGTAGTCGTGAAGGGTAAGCTGATCGGTACGCTCACGAAACGAGGAAGGTTCGAGGGGCGACGCCCTGAGAGAAAGAAGGCGGTTGTGACTCTGATGGAAGGTTACACGATTGACCTGCTCGGGACTGCCTAGTCTGAAAGGAATTTGAGATGGGATTAAAGAAGTTAAAACCGAATACACCGGCGACGCGATTTTACAGCGTATCCACCTTCGAGGAAGTCACGAAGACGGTCCCCGAAAAAGGGCTTATTGTTCCCCTGAAAAGCAGCGGCGGCAGAAACAATCAGGGACGGATTACCTCGCGCCATCGCGGCGGTGCGCACAAGAGGCACTACCGGATCATTGATTTCAAGAGGGACAAGTCGGGTATTGATGCGAAGGTTGCGTCCATCGAATACGATCCGAATCGGAATGCACGCATAGCGCTTCTTAATTACGTGGATGGCGAAAAAAGATACATCATAGCACCCGACGGATTGAAAGTCGGCGATGTGGTCCAGACCGGTGAGAATGCCGAGATCAAGGCGGGCAATGCGATGCCGCTGAGAAATATTCCGGTCGGTACGACGATTCATTGCATTGAAATGAAACCTGGCAAAGGCGCGCAGATGGCGCGCAGCGCGGGAAACTCCGCACAACTTGCGGCAAAGGAAGGCTCGTACGCAACGTTGAAACTTCCCTCCGGTGAGATGAGAATGATCAGGCTCGAGTGCAAGGCGACCATTGGGGTTGTCGGCAACGCCGAGTATGAAAACATCAGCTGGGGAAAAGCGGGAAGACTACGATGGCTCGGTGTAAGGCCGCAGTCAAGAGGCGTGGTAATGAACCCGGTTGATCATCCGCACGGCGGCGGCGAGGGAAAGTCCCCGCAGGGCAATCCTCATCCTGTCTCACCCTGGGGCTGGAAGACGAAGGGAATGAAGACCCGCAAGAGAAACAAGCAGTCAAACAAGTATATAGTCAAACGAAAAAAGTAACGGTTGAGATTATATGGCGCGGTCAGTTAAAAAAGGTGTGTTTGTTGATCCGAAACTTGTCAAGAAAGTGGAGGACCTCAACAAGAAGAATCAAAAAAAGGTCATCAAGACGTGGGCTCGAGACAGCATGGTTATCCCGGATTTTGTGGGACACACCTTTGCTGTTCACAACGGGAACAAGTTCATACCGGTGTACATAATCGAGGCTATGGTCGGCCACAGGCTGGGCGAATTTGCAGCGACACGCACGTTCAGAACCCACCCCGGAGTGAAATCAGAGAAAACTGCAAAGGCCGGATAAGGAGTAAGAGTAAATGGAAACGCGCGCAGTCGCCAAATACATAGGGTCGTCCCCGAGAAAGATGAGATTGGTCGTAGATCTTATCAGAGGCAAGAGTGTGGGGCAGGCGCTGTCTATCCTGCATTTTTCCCCCAAGCACGCGGCGCGGGATGCAGAGAAAGCCGTTCGTTCTGCGGTCGCCAACATTATGAACAGGGACGATGTAGGGAAAGTGGATGAAGAGAGTTTGTACGTGAAGGAGATTTTTGTCGATGGCGGTCCCGCCGCGAAAAGAGTGTTGCCCGCGCCCCAGGGACGTGCATATCGAATAAGGAAAAGAAGCAACCACATTACAGTGGTTGTGGCAACAAGGGAATAAGGAACTCATGGGCAATCAGCAATCAGCTATCAGCTACACTGGAGGAACGTTTGGGACAAAAGACTAATCCTATCGGCTTTAGACTCGGAATTACTCGTGACTGGGACTCGACATGGTTTGAACGCAAGGGATATTCCGCATTATTGAAGGAAGATGAGAAGGTAAGGGGCTACTTGCGAAGTCGTCTCGAGAAGGCGGGTGTTTCACGTCTTGTCATCGAGAGAAAAGGAAGCCAGATGACCGTGGCTATTCATACAAGTCGCCCGGGAATCGTAATCGGTAAGAGTGGTAAGGACGTCAATCAGCTCGAGGCCGAGCTGAAGAAGCTGACCGGAAGAGAAGCTGTGAAGATCAAGACTTTTGAGATCAAGCGTCCCGAGCTGGACGCTTATCTCGTAGCCGAGAACATCGCCAATCAGCTCGTGGGAAGGATAAACTTCCGCCGGGCGATGAAGAACGCGATCACGTCGGCATCGAGAATGGGAGCCGAAGGCATCAGGGTGATGTGCGCCGGAAGGCTCGGCGGTGCGGAAATTGCGAGGACGGAGCAGTACCGTGAAGGGAGAGTTCCGTTGCATACGCTTCGCGCCGACATTGATTACGCGAGTGTCGCGGCCAGAACTATTTACGGGCTGATTGGAGTGAAAGTCTGGATCTGCCGCGGTGAAGTTTACGGACCGCTGCCGCGATAACTTGAAGGAGAAGTAGAAATGTTAATGCCCAAAAGAGTAAAGTTTAGAAAGACCCAGCGCGGCAGAATGCGCGGAAAGGCGCAGCGCGGCAGCACGATCTCGTTCGGCGATTTCGGGTTGAAAGCTCTTGAGCCCGGCTGGATAACAGCGCGACAGATCGAGGCGGCCCGTGTAGCCTTGACGAGAGAAATGAAGCGTGACGGGAAAATCTGGATCAGGATATTCCCCGACAAGCCGGTTACGAAAAAGCCGGCTGAAACCAGAATGGGAAAAGGGAAAGGCATGCCGGAGTTCTGGGTCGCAGTCGTGAAGCCGGGACGCATAATGTTCGAGATCGCCGGGATTCCTTCGGCTCTTGCCGAAGAAGCGCTGAGGCTCGCCGCGCATAAACTTCCCATCAAAACTAAGTTTGTAGTCAGAATGGATTACGAGGGTTAGAAAAATGTTGAAGCCCCATGAAGTCCGCCCGATGTCCGAGAAGGAAATTATGCAGCGGATAAAGGACAACCTTGAAGCGCTCGACAAAATGAAGTTTCAGAAGGCCGTCGGCGGAGAGGTGAAGAATCCGGTTCAAGTTCGATTCCTCCGGAAAGAAGTCGCAATGATGAAGACAGTCCTTCGGGAGAGGGAGATCGCCGCCAACAAGAAGAAATCCGACGAGGATCGGGAGAAAAAAGCTTCTACCGAGGGAGCAGAGAAGAGCGAGGTTGCCTGATGGAAAGTTCGACTGAAAAGAGAAGACTGAGAAAAACCAGGATCGGGAAGGTCATCAGCAACAAGATGGAGAAATCGGTCTTGGTCAGCATAGAGCGTCTGGTTCCGCACCCGATCTACAAGAAATATTTCAAGAGAACCACTCAACTCATGGCGCACGACGAGAAGAACGAAGCTCAGATTGGCGACATTGTCAAGATAATGGAGACCCGACCGCTTTCTAAGAGCAAGAGATGGCGGTTGGTTGAAATTGTCGAAAAAGCGAAGTGACGGAGGTTTAGAAATTGATTCAGGAAGAGACGAAACTCGTCGTTGCCGACAATTCCGGCGCGAAGAAAGTCAGATGTATCAGAGTTCTGGGCGGCCATGACAGGCGCTACGCCGGGCTCGGAGATTTGATAGTCGTGTCGGTGAAGCAGGCGATCCCGGGCGCTGAAGTCAAGAAGGGCGACGTTTCCAAGGCCGTGGTCGTCCGGACGAAGAAAGAGTACAAAAGACCCGACGGCACTTTTATCAGGTTCGACGAAAACGCTGCCGTGCTGCTCAATCAGCAAGGCGAGCCGCGGGGGACGCGCATTTTCGGCCCCGTTGCCCGTGAGCTTCGCGACAAGCAGTTCATGAAAATTGTTTCACTGGCTCCTGAAGTCCTTTAGAAGAGGTTTTTATAATGCACGTTCATAAGAATGACATGGTTCTGGTTATAAGCGGAAACTCGCGCGGGAAAACCGGTAAGGTTCTCCGCGTGCTGCCCGATAAACAGAAAGTTCTCGTTGAAGGCGTCAACATCAGAAAAAAGCACACGAAGCCGACCACGAAAATGCCCGCGGGCGGAATCCTTGAGCGGGAAATGCCCGTGCATTCGTCCAGCATCATGGTGGTTTGCCCCAAATGCAACAACGCGAGCCGCATCGGTTACACAACCGTTGCAGGGATGGGCGGACGAAGGCAGAAGATGAGAGTCTGCAAAAACTGTAACGAAATGTTTTAATTGAGTCTTAGAAATGGCTAAAGAGAAAAAAGAAAAGAAACCGAAGACCGAGGCTTCAGAAAAGCAGGCAGCTGAAGTAGTCGAAGCAAAAGTCACTCCGCGGCTTGCCGAGGCCTACAAGAAAGAGATCATCCCGTCTTTGATGAAGAGATTCGGCTATGCGAACGTGATGAGGGTTCCAAGGCTCGAGAAGATTTCCATCAATTGCGGCGTGGGGGAAGCTACGCAGGATCAGAAGATCCTCGAGACGGTGGTTCGTGAACTGACCGTAATTGCCGGACAGAAACCAAAGATCACGCGTTCTAAGAAGGCGATCTCGAATTTCAAACTTCGTGAGAACATCGCAATCGGGTGCAAGGTGACACTGAGACGGGAAAAGATGTTCGAGTTCATGGATCGCCTGATAAGCCTTGCGATTCCACGTGTGCGCGATTTCCGCGGGGTTCCCGACAAGTCGTTCGACGGCCGTGGGAACTATACCCTCGGGCTTAAGGAGCAGATTATCTTTCCGGAAATCGACGTGGACAAGGTCGAGAGAATATTCGGCATGGACATCACTTTCGTGACGACCGCTAAGACCGATGAAGAAGCTTATGAGCTGCTGAAAGGCTTCGGTATGCCTTTCAGGAAACGTGAAGCAGAAGCTGCTTAATTTCGAAAGGAGTATTTGAGTGGCGCGAACAGCTATGATCGTAAAATCCCAGCGAGACCCTAAGTACAAGGTAAGGAAACACAATCGATGCACGATATGCGGAAGACCGAGGGCGTACTACCGGAAATTCGGAGTGTGTCGTATATGCTTCCGCAAGTTGGCATTGGACGGGTTGATACCTGGAATAAAGAAAGCAAGTTGGTAATTTAATTTGGGAGTTGAAGTCGATGTCGATGACTGATCCTATTGCTGATTTCCTCACAAGATTGAGAAATGCAGCAACTGCACGCCAAAGACGAGTGGATGTGCCGGCCAGTAATTTGAAAAAGGCCATAACCAAGATTCTCTTCGAGCAGCACTATATAGACAAGTACACCGAACTTGAAGCTGATTCGCAAGGGACTATCAGAATATACCTGAAGTACTACAACGGGAGACCGGTGCTTTCCGGCCTCAGGCGAGTCTCAGTCCCGGGGCGTCGCGTATACGCCGGAGCGGGCGAACTGCCTCGGGTGTTGAACGGGCTCGGCGTTGCTATAGTCTCGACGAACAGGGGCGTCATGACGGATAAGGATGCACGTCGCCTCAACGTCGGCGGAGAAATAATCTGTTACATCTGGTAATGACAAGGAGCTTATAAAGTGTCACGAATTGGCAAGAAACCTGTTACGATCCCCAAAGGGGTAAGCGTACAGGTATCGGGCAGTGTACTGAAAGTAAAAGGCCCGAAGGGCGAATTGACGGCCACAGTGCATCGGTCAATCTCCTTTGAGATTGGAGCTGAAGAAGTCCTGGTGAAGGTCGGCAACAGCGGAGGAAACTCTGATGCGGTGCACGGTCTCTGGAGGGCCCTTTTGAACAACATGGTCGAAGGCGTAACCAAAGGATACGAGAAGAAACTTGAGATAGTCGGAGTAGGCTATCGTGCGGAGATGAAAGGATCTAATGTTCAGCTCATTCTGGGATTTTCTCATCCGATTTTGTTCAAGCCGCCGCAGGGTGTGAAGGTCGAGACGCCATCGCCGACAAACATTGTCATTTCCGGCATGGATAAACAGCTGGTCGGCCAGATCGCCGCAAAGCTTCGGTCGTTCCGTCCGCCTGAGCCTTACAAGGGTAAGGGCGTGAAGTATGAAAATGAGTTTATCCGACGCAAAGCCGGAAAAGCTGCAGCTGCGGCAAAATAAGAATTCGGAGGTTTGAGCAATGGGACGTCTTGAGACGAAGAGAACGCGCCACGAAAGAGGAAAACGTGGACTGCGCAAGAAAATAAGAGGAACGGTGGAACGCCCTCGTCTTGTAGTGTTTCGAAGTCTGAAGCACATTTACGGAACTATTGTAGATGATGTTCAGGGAAAAACAATATTGCAGGTTTCGAGCCTTAACAAGGAAATCGCAGACGAGTTGAAGGCTGCCAAGGGCAAGACTAGCGTCAGCAAGATAGTAGGAAAAGCCCTGGGGCAGAAGGCGTTGGAGAAAAACATCCATCAAGTGGTTTTTGATCGAGGCGGTTTCTTGTATCATGGACGCCTGAAAGCGTTTGCTGAAGGGGCCCGCGAAGCCGGACTGAAATTCTGAGAGGGTATTTGACTGATGAAACTAAAAGACCTTAAGAACGCACAGAGAGTTAAACCGGACCAGACCGAGCTGAAGGAAAAGCTCGTCCACATAAACAGGGTTGCCAAGGTAGTCAAAGGCGGTCGGCGGTTCAGCTTCAATGCGATTGTTGTCGTCGGAGACGGAAAAGGGAGTATCGGTGTCGGCCTCGGAAAGGCAAATGAGGTCAACGATGCGATAAGCAAGGGCGTAGACGATGCGAAGAAGAATGTCGTCCGGGTCGCCGTCCTGAAAGGAACGGTCCCTCATTCTGTGGTCGGCAAATTCGGAGCCGCGAAGGTCCTTCTGAAGCCTGCAACTCCGGGAACCGGCGTCATCGCCGGCGGAGGCGTACGGGCCGTCCTCGAATCTGCCGGCGTCCAGGATGTTCTCACGAAATCGATGGGGTCGTCGAATCCCCACAATGTTGTGAAGGCAACTATGCGGGCGCTGCTGAATCTTTCGGATGCGCGGATGGTCTCCAGCAAGCGCGGAATGCGGCCGCGCGATCTCTTCGAGGTCGAGGCAGCTGAGAAGCAGGCCCCCGATTCCACCCAAGAACCAGCACAGGTGTAAGTCATGAGTGAAGTCAAGAAAATAAAAATTACTCAGATCAGAAGCATCATAGAGAGACCGCGGAGACAGAAGCTCACGATTGAGGCGCTCGGTCTCGGGAGGATCAGGAAGTCGGTCGTGAAATCCGACACTCCCCAGATAAGAGGAATGATCGCGAAGGTTCAACATCTAGTTCGTGTCGAAGAGGTTTAGGAGAGTTTAGATGAATATCCTAGGAAATTTGAAGCACGCACCAGGCGCCAGGAAGAAAGTGAAGCGTATCGGACGCGGCGTAGGATCCGGACACGGGAAGACTGCAACGAAAGGCCACAAAGGACAGCGGTCGCGTTCGGGAGACCAGATCAGACCGTGGTTCGAAGGCGGCCAGATGCCGTTGAACCGGCGAATCCCGAAATTCGGATTCAAGAGCCCGTTTCGAGTTGAATATCAAATAGTAAACGTGTCTACTCTCAACAGATTGGCTGAGTCCGGGAAGCTCACAGATGGAGTCGTGACTCCAGAAGTGTTATATGCCTTGGGGGCGGTTTCCAAGAAGTCATTGCCGGTAAAGATACTCGGAGACGGAGCACTCTCTGCGAAGCTTTCTGTATCGGCAAATTCATTCAGCAAATCTGCATCAGAGAAGATAACGGCAGCAGGCGGCACAGTAAAAACACTCGAGTCATAAGAAATGTCGAGACTAACTGATAGCTTAAGAAATATTTTCAAGGTTGAGGATCTGCGGAAGCGGATTCTTTACACCGCGGGCGTACTGATTGTCTGTCGGATCGGAGCGCATATAACCCTTCCGGGTGTGGACGCTTCGCTGCTGGCTGAGGCTACCAAAAATCAGGCCCAGAACACGCTCTTCGGACTCTATGACATGTTCGCCGGAGGCGCCTTCCAAAACGCGGCGGTCTTTGCAGAAGGAATCATGCCGTACATCAGCGCATCGATCGTTATTCAGTTGCTCGGCGCTGTTGTTCCTTACTTCCAGAAACTGCAGAAGGAAGGCGAGGAAGGGCAGAAGAAGATTACACAGCTTACCAGGTACGGCACGGTACTTATCGCGGCACTCCAGGCATGGGGAATCAGCGTAAGGCTCCTGAATATGCCGGTTCCGGGAACCAGCCTGCAGGTTGTCCCAGAAGCGGTGCGGGGGCTCGGCTTCACCATCTCTACGATCATCCTTCTGACTGCCGGGACTATCTTTATCATGTGGCTGGGCGAGCAGATTACCGACAAGGGTATTGGCAACGGTATTTCTCTTATAATCACGATCGGAATCATCGCGAGGTTCCCGAACGCGGTCCTCGATGAGTACCAGCTTGTCAGCTCCGGGACGAGGAGCTTCATCTCCGAGCTCGTGATATTAGCGCTGATGATAGGAATCGTCGCATCCATTGTGTACGTGACTGAGGGCACGCGGAAGGTTCCGGTGCAATATGCCAAGAGAGTAGTCGGAAGAAAAGTCTACGGCGGCGTTACGCAGTACATACCCATCAGGGTGAATACCGCGGGCGTTATGCCCATCATCTTTGCGCAGTCTATCATGTTCGTTCCGCAGACGATTCTGACATTTTTCCCGAACAACGAGTTCATGCAAAGCATTGCAGGGTATTTCTCGTTCACGTCTTTTGTCTATTCGTTCATATACGCACTGATGATCATTTTCTTTACATATTTTTACACTGCAATTGCTTTCAACCCGAAAGACGTCGCCGACAACATGAAGAAGCAGGGCGGATTTGTTCCGGGTATTAGACCCGGCCAACACACCGCGGACTTCATGGACAATATCCTGACAAAGATTACTCTGCCGGGATCAATATTCCTGGCAATAGTGGCTATTCTGCCTGCCTTCATGACCCGATTCGGCGTGAGCCCCAGTTTTTCCGCATTCTTCGGCGGTACGAGCTTGCTGATCATCGTGCAGGTTGGACTCGAGACGGTACACCAGATTGAATCTCATCTGGTCATGCATCACTACGACGGTTTCATGAAGACGGGGAAGCTGAAGAGCCGGCGGTATTCCTGACGAGATTATGATCAGCGTTAAGACACCCCGCGAAATAGAATTGATGCGAGAAGTTGGAATTGTGGTTGCCGGTATCCTGGATACTGTGGAGAATGCGATAGAGCCGGGCATTACGACCAAGGAGCTTGACGAAATCGCCGAGAAGTTTGTTCTTTCACAAGGTGCAACACCCGCATTCAAAGGGTACGGCTTCGACAGGAAGAATCTTTTTCCCGCGACTGTCTGCCTGTCGCTGGATGACCAGGTAGTTCACGGCATACCCGGCGCGCGGAAGATTGAGGAAGGTCAGCTCGTTTCCGTAGACGTCGGTGCGATAAAGAACGGTTATTACGGCGACGCGGCGAAGACATTTGCTGTCGGAGAGATTTCGGACGAAAAGAAGAAGCTGATGGAAGTTACCGAGAAAGCGCTTTACCTCGGCATCGAGAACGCCGTTGCGGGAAAACATGTCGAAGATATCTCCCAAGCGGTTCAGGATTACGTCGAGGAGAACGGTTTTTCCGTCGTGCGGGACCTCGTAGGACACGGGATCGGGACGAAACTTCACGAAGATCCTCCTGTGCCGAACTTTGGAAAAAGAGGCAGAGGACCTTTGCTTAGGAATGGAATGACGATTGCGATCGAACCCATGGTAAACGCGGGATCATATAGAGTGTACACGGCGAAGGACGGTTGGACAGTTTACACTTCAGACGGCAAACCGTCGGCTCATTTTGAGCACACCGTTGTAATAACAAACGGGAAACCAGAAATACTGACATTGTCAAATGGCTAAGCAAGGGCAAATTAAAGTTGACGGGACGATTATCGAGACTTTGCCCAATGCAACATTCCACGTCAAGCTCGATAACGGTCACGAAATTTTGGCGCATATTTCAGGAAAGATGAGAATGAATTTCATCAAGATTCTTGTCGGCGATAAGGTCACGGTGGAGCTTTCACCCTACGACCTTAGCAAGGGCAGAATCGTTTATCGCTATAAGTAAGGAATTCGAAATGAAAGTCAGAGCATCGGTCAGAAAAGTCTGTGACAACTGCAAGATAATCAGGCGCAAGGGTGTTGTCAGAGTGATTTGCAAGAAGAATCCGAAACACAAGCAGCGTCAGGGATAACCAGGATATTAAGGACTAAGGAGAAAGAAGTTGGCGAGAATCTCAGGAGTTGATTTGCCGAAGGGCAAGAGGGCCGAATACGGCCTGACTTATATTTACGGTATAGGCCATGCCTCTGCGGTTCAAATTCTCGGTAAAGCCGGAATCGACCCGGCAAAACGCATCGGCGAGTTGAGCGACGAGGAGGTTGCGAAGATCCGCCAGGTTATCACGACAGAGTACAAGGTGGAGGGCGCGCTGCGGAGCGAGAATCAGATGAATATTAAGCGCCTGATGGACATAGGGAGTTACCGGGGCCTGAGGCATCGGAAGGGACTTCCGGTCAGGGGCCAAAGGACGCGGACGAATTCGCGCACCCGTAAAGGAAAGAGACGCACTGTCGCAGGCAAGAAGAAAACGGCAGCCAAGAAGTAGTAAAGCATAGGAGGTTTTAGAGTTGTCAAAGGTCGCAGGTAAGAAGCGGAAGAAGACGTCTGTTGATGCTCACGGCATCGCCCATATCAAGGCAACATTCAACAACACTGTCGTTGCACTGACCGATATTTACGGGAATGTGGTTTCCTGGTCGTCTGCCGGAAAGATGGGATTCAAGGGATCCAGGAAGAGCACACCTTACGCCGCACAGACTGCCGCCGAAGCTGCTGCCAAAGAGGCGGCGAATCTCGGCATGAAGAAAGTTGAAGTGCTGGTCAAGGGACCCGGTTCCGGTCGGGAGGCGGCTATCCGGTCACTGCAGACGGGAGGTCTGGAAATAACGAGTATCCGGGATGTTACACCGATACCGCATAACGGCTGCAGGCCCCCCAAAAGGCGCAGAGTATAAATTAAAATTTTTCGGAGTAGTAAATGGCAAGATATGTAGACGCGAGTTGCAGACTTTGCAGGAGAGAAAAGCAGAAGCTGTTCCTAAAGGGAGTCAAGTGTTATACAGATAAGTGTCCGATAGAGAAGCGAAACTACGCACCAGGACAGCACGGACTCCGCAGGAGAATGAAGGTTAGCGAATATGGTGTGCAGCTTCGCGAGAAGCAGAAGGTTAAGAGAATTTACGGCGTGTTTGAGCAGCAGTTCAGACATTATTTCGAGATGGCGACACACCAGAAGGGAAGAACAGGCGAGAATCTCCTGCGGCTTCTCGAGCGCAGGCTGGATAATGTGTTGTACCGGCTCGGATTCGCTCCGTCAAGAAAGTCCGCCAGGCAGCTTGTCCTCCACGGTCATTTCACAGTCAACAACAGGCGAGTCGACATCTCATCTTATCTCGTGAGAGCGGGAGATGTCATAAAGGTCGCCGAAGGCAGCAACCAGCTGGACATAATTCACTCGTCGCTGAAGAGAGTGAAAGATGGAATGCTGCCGTCGTATCTACAGCTCGACAAGGCGCAGCTGACGGGAACGTTTCTTCAGGTCCCGGAGCGCTCCGAAATACCGTTGCCGGATGTAAACGAGCAACTCATTGTCGAATTGTATTCGAAGTAATATCGGGGCTGACCCGGAAGAGTTATGAATTCCGGGCATCCCAGGCCAAGCATGGTTATAAATTTAATTGAGGTGAAAATCTAATGAGCGCTGTGAAATTGCAAATGCCCGAAACAATAGTCTTGGATCAGTCTAGTTACAGTAACACGTTTGGACGTTTCCTTGTGGAACCTCTTGAACGCGGTTATGCTACTACGTTGGGAAATTCATTCAGGAGAGTTCTCCTTTCCTCGATTCCCGGATGGGCGTTCACTCATTTCAGGATTCCCGGCGCGCTTCATGAATTTTCAACCATCAAAGGTGTATCGGAAGACCTGGTCGATTTCACGCTTAATCTGAAAGGCGTTCGCGTCAAGCTCATCGACAAGAAACTGAGCAAGATAAGCCTGAAGCTGCAGGGCCCGATGGACTTCACTGCGGCCGAAATTCAGCGGCAGTATCCGTCGGTGGAAGTGCTCAACCCGGACCATCATGTCGCGACGCTGAGCGATTCGAAAGAGGTCGAAGTTGAGCTGCGGGTGGGCCGTGGAAAGGGATATGAACCGGCCGAAGATCATAAACTTGCTGAAGCTCCGGAAGATCTCATATCTATCGATGCCCTGTTTTCCCCCATCAGAAACGTCAGGTTCTTCGTTCAACCGACCGGGGTCGGTGAGAAGACCACTCTCGAGAGGCTGACTCTTGAAGTTGAGACGGACGGCTCCATAACTCCCGAAGATGCCGTGACAACTGCTGCGAAGATGATGCAGGATCACATTCAGCTTTTCCTCAACCTTGGCATTCACCAGGAAGCGTCTGAGGAGGGGTCGGCACAGGAAGAAGAAGCTGCTCGCATCAGGAAGCTCCTTAAGATGTCGGTGGATGAACTGGAGCTCTCCGTCAGAGCGCATAATTGTTTAAAAGCTGCGAACATTCATACTATTTCCGAGCTTGTGAATAAGGATGAATCCGAACTCCTGAGATTCAGGAATTTCGGACGCAAGTCTCTCGCCGAGCTTGCGGAAAAAATCGGAAGCATGGGTTTGAACTTCGGGATGGACGTCAGCAAGTATCTGAAAGACGACAACGAGTAATCGGAGTTTATAAAGATGAGACATCTGAATTCAGGCAGGAAATTAAAGAGAACTGCCAGCCATCGCAAAGCTTTGATGGAATCTCTGGCGACGAGTCTGATTTTATACAAGCAAGTGAGAACTACGCTTGCGAAGGCGAAAGAGACGCGCATTTTCATAGAGCCGTTGATCACGAAAGCGAAGAAGGACAGCGTCCCGGCGCGCCGGCACGTCTCAAGGTTCATCAAGGATAGAGAGGCTGTAAAAATTCTCTTCGGAGAAATTGCTCCCAAGGTACAGGACAGACCGGGAGGTTATACCAGGGTCGTCAAGCTGGGACAACGCCACGGTGACGGCGGCGAAGTGGCGATAATCGAGCTCGTCGACTTCAATGCGGCGGACGAGGCGGAGAAACGCAAGAAAGCTCCAAAAGAGAAAGAAGCGGCTGCTGCGCCCCAGCAGGAAGAATCCAAGGAAGAAAAGAAAGAAGCGGCGGCGGCAGAGTAAAACGTCCGCCCGCCAAGACTTTCTGCATCCCAATCGGGGGACTAAGCCCCCGCACAAGCCCCAATTGACCCTCAGCGTACCATCGTGGCGAACGATCGGTGCGTTGAGATTAATATAGTTTTTTGCTAAATTATACGCGTGATTAAATTTTAATGGGGATATAGTCCGATGAAGATCGAAGCGGCAAAATTCGTAACCAGTGCTGTAGACTATACGCAGGTGCCCGACACCGATTTGCCGGAGGTTGCGTTTATAGGCAGGTCAAATGTAGGCAAGTCTTCATTGATAAACAAGATTTGCAACAAGAAGAACCTCGCGCAGGCAAGTTCTACTCCCGGCAAGACTCGGTCGCTGAACTTCTTTCTCATCAATGACGGTCACTATTTCGTCGACCTTCCTGGATATGGGTACGCAATCGCGCCCGAACATATGAAATCCAGTTGGGCGAAACTCGTGGAGACGTATCTGCAGGAGCGAAAACAGCTCAAGCTCGTTGTTCAGATTCTCGACGCGCGGCATGAACCGATGGAGTTGGACAAGATCATGATCGGATGGCTGGAATTCTACAAGATTCCTTATGTCGTCGTCATGACCAAAGCAGACAAGCTCTCCCAGAACAAAATGAACACTCACATGGCACGGGCAAAAGCTCAACTGCCGAATCTTAAGTTCTGCCAGTGCTTTCTCCCATTCTCAGCTGTCTCCGGACAGGGCAGACCCGAGCTCGTCAAACTGATTGAGGATTTCACCCAGCCCGACTAGTTGTCTTCCCGGTCCTGCAAGGATTTGCAGAAGAATGTGACTGTCGTCGATCAACCTGCTTCATACTCCCGCTGCACCTTTTTCTATAGCCGCTATCTTTGCTACCATCCAACCTACAGCAGCTAGTCCGGCGACAAACAGAAGCAGGAACGCTACCATCGGACTCCATTGCACCTGCACCGGCAGCTGCGAGACGTTCTCGAATCTGAAAACTTCTTCATTCTGAACCCACTGCCTGCTGACCGCGTTGAACGCCAGCACCGCGAACTGGAGAATCCCCGCGACCACCGTTGCATTCCGCCTCAGATTTTTTCTCTGATTCAGAAGCACTATCCAGACCAGTCCGGGCGAGAGGGCTGTAAAGCCAAAAATATAATACATCAGCGAACCACCGCCGAGTTTATCGAGAACTGTTTTGTCAATGGTTCCGAAAACATACCAGCTCCCCATGACGGCGAAAACTATCAGACCGAGTGAATAAAACGAGAACGCGAAATTTGCGGCCCACTTTCTATAATCTTGCGTAGTCTCTCTCTTCTTGAAGAAGGCGGCATCAAACGCTATGTAGACTCCGGTCGTGGTTATTGCAATCCCGAACATCATCAGCCAGCGCGGTATCAAGGTAGGATCCGCTGTGTTAAGCCCGGTTCCCGCCGCGGCTCCGCTCAAATTGGTCTGATTATAAATTCGGATCCAATCGTGAACGTTGGCCATGAGGCTGAAATTGTTTGCGAAAAGAAAACTTATGACGATAAAACCTATCGAACTTATCCACGCCGCGGCGATTGTGAACCTTGTGCTCCTCCCTTTCCTGACGCCTAGTGCATATACATACACACCATAGTAGGCAAAGATCAGAATGACGATGACGCTGAACCAGGCCCTGGCGATTAGGACTCCGGCGGGATAGTAGAACTGATAATACCCGACCTGAGTAAAAAGGAGCGGTACTATTCCGAGATTAATACCGAGGGCAACAAGCACCGGCATCGTCCTCGAAAGCCGGTGGGCAAGCTCCAGCGAGTGATTTCTGCCGAAGGTGGAAAAGACGGCGACCAGAATCATGCCCGCAAACCATACGTTCATAGGGATCATGTGAAGTATGAATCCGAAGACCTTGAAGAATGTAATAAACCAAAACGGTGCCGGATTGCCGAGCGGGGATGCCGGTCCGATGAGATCGGTGGGGTTCATCTTTGTATCTCCTCTCTGGCCGCTACGTCGGCCCTTTCGCCTTCTTCTGAATTGACGGTACCGGAGAACTTCATGCCGGACGGAGAGGGCTCCGAGAGTGACTGCAGATATTCTGTGAGAAGATCCGCCTCAGTATCATTCCCGCACCAGGGCGGCATGAAGTAATGCGCCTTATCCAAGTGAGTGACGACAGTATGGATCATGTCTTTGCTCCAGCCTTGTGTCAACCGGTCGAGACCGGAGAAGCCGGTCGTCGAGTGACAGTCGTTGCAATGGTACAGGAATAGGACTTTTCCGAGTCCCAGACGATCCGCAATGGGGAGATCCGGTATTCTCGCATAGTCTATGTTGCCGTCGGTCTTCATGATTTGAGGCAATCGACTCTTCACATAGGCTTTCGTCCAGACTCCACCGTTCAGATAGCCTTCTGCCTGGAGTCCGGGGATCTCTGAGACAAGGACGTTGTTGCCCGTCACATAGTTGTAGATAATGTAAGGTTTCCGGGCCCCCTCCCGTATGAATTCGCCTGTGCCTGTTGCTGCAATCCCGAGCAGAAAGTATAGAACGGCGAATCCCGGGTTGAGCCATCCGGGATGTTTGTATGGGCCGAAGTACAGCATGAAGAACACCACCGCTGAGGCGAGGAATACCAACGCTGTAAGAATGTTGAGCGCGCTCGCCCCTGCCAGTGCCGATTTCGCACTCGCTGGAATATTGATGGCCCACCACACTCCTCCGGCGGTCACCAGTGCAGCGCCCGACATGCCCCATTTCGAGATCCGATTTTCAATTAAGGCTCGGAGAGCCGGGTCGTGTCTCAGCTTGAACGCCGCATGCAGATAAATATAAAGAGAAGCAAGCAGCAGCGACGCGCCGGTGCGTGCCAGGATCTGCGGAAACGTCTGCGGGTTGAAAAATGCTGACCACATACCCTTGTCGGGAGTCCAGCTTCCGACATCGAGCTGGAAGGCCGTAATACCGGTGATCAAAACAAGGCTGATATAAGCAGACACGGCGTACATCCATCCGATAACGGAGTGGGTCCTGGGATCGAGCCTCCCCCAGTAGTAATGGAAAACAAAAGCCGAGACTATCTCGATGACGAAGAAGACATATTCCATGGCCCAGCCGAAAACGAAAATGTGTATTAAGGATTCCGTCGCCAGCGGGGAAGCCAGGCCTATAGTCCACCAGATACCGACGCCGGTGATTGCACCAAAGACGACGGTCAGCAATACGAAGAAAAATGTGTGTGATCTCAGGTAGTCAAGGACGGATTGGTTGTTGACCCTGTAAGCGCGTGAGACTTCTCCCGCAAGAACCAACCCGCCGCCCACTGCGTAAAGGGAAACAAACACGTGGACTGTGGCAATGCCGGCTATCAGCATCGGAGCAGTGAAATTAGGGACGTGCCACCAAAGGTAATGCATGGGTGCCTCCTGTCATTTCGGATGCCTGTATGAGTATCACGCGGCGACCATTTCCAGATCGATCGCGGGACGGCAGAAACCCTCAGTCCGGTTGAATGGGAATTTCTGCTTTCAGGATTCATTCTTATGGTGGTGCGTTCGGATGGCAATGGAAAGGGGAAATGGTCCTGCGGTTATGCGGCCGGCATGTGTCCCGGGAAGTTCCATACTTATGATCTCCTGATTAGAGCCGAAACTCCGGAAGCAGCCTCGTCTGGCCGCCTGGAACAACTCAACTAGAACAGGAACGTTTGCGGAGAGGGAGGGATTCGAACCCTCGATACCCGTAAGGGTATTCCGGTTTTCAAGACCGGTCGATTCAACCACTCTCGCACCTCTCCAGGCTCAGTCCCCGGTCGCGGGTTAAATTTACTAATCCAGGGACCAAGTTACAAAGGTTGTTGCCCAAGGATGCAATTCAGCGCGGAAGAGGCTCGACCTTTGCGTACTGGTGTCTCATGAAAATTGCGAAGTAGATCCCGAGTTGCAGCGGTTGAGTGTATTCGTTGAATTTCAGCTTCTGCAAAGCCTTCTGGATGTCGTCGGGAAATTGCCGCACGTCGACTTCACCGAGGTAATCGCTATTTATTATGGAGCCGGTCGGCGTAATCGTGCTCATCAATGAATCGAAACTTGCACCTCGCTGCAGGTCGGCGAACACTGAATCAGCCTCTGTGGCCCGTGTGCAGACTATTCTCGAAAGGACCATGGAAAGAGGAGGGTTGTAAACGACATGCGCCACCTGCGAAATCCTCATCTGAATCGGCTTGCCATTCAGTGTAGCGGGCGAATACTTCCACGTCATTATGTTGCTCACGGCCATTGAGTCCCATGCCCGATCCCCGCTGGAATTCAGCAGCTCTGCACGAACGACAGACCCCGTTCGGCTGACAATCAAGTCCGTTCTCAGGTCAAACGTTCTCGAAGCGATAGTGGGTGGGAGGGGCGGGAAGGCCGATTTCTGAATTAAAGTCGGCGGAACTGCACTGGAGGTCAGTCCGCTGAACATTGAGCAGCCCGACAAGACTAATGACAGGAAAAACAACTTCAAGAGCCTTAGCCGTGACATAAAGTCCCCCTTTTCTTGTTACGGTATCATCCAAACTTTACTAAAAGAAACAGAGGAAAGCAAACAAAAACCCCGCATTTGACACCGCAAGGTGGAGTTTGCGGGTTGAAAAAGTGATTGTCCGGAGCTATATTTTACCTGACTCCGACGCTTAGCCCGGAATTTCTGGGCTATTTTTTTTAGAAAACATGGGAAAAACAGAGAAAATACGAGTATTGAGAACACTTCTCAGCCCGGCCATCGAGCGCCAAGGTGCTTTTCTTGTGGACCTGGCCATTAAGGGCGACAATAAGAGAGAACTTCTCGAGGTGTTCTGTGAGACCGAGCGAGGCATCACGATCAATCAATGCGCCGACATAAGCAGGGAAATACTGCCGCTGGTCGATTCTTCGCAGCTGCTTGGCGGTAATTTTCGGCTGGAAGTTTCTTCACCCGGAGTGGGCGCCCCTCTGATAGACAGAAGGCAATACAAGCGTAATGTCGGACGGCTTATGTCTGTGCAATACCGCGATGGCGCCGAAGTCAAGAGCGCAGAAGGCGACCTGGTCGAACTGACCGATGAGACTATAGTGTTGAAAACAGAAACGACTTCGATCGAGCTGGGATTCGATTCGATAATTGAAGCGAAAGCAAAAATCAGATGGTGACAGGAGGATAAATGCACGCTGAGAAGAATGAGATCATTTCTGCCGCTGCAGAAATTGCCAAAGAAAAAGGCATCGACAAAGAAGTCGTCTCTGAAATATTGGAAGAAGTATTCTCGGGAATTGTGAAGAAAAAATACGGCGATGATGTCGAGACAGACATTGTGACGAACGTCGATCGCGGCGAGATAGAAATCTTCGTCATAAAAGATATCGTGGAAAATGTCGAGAATCCTGGCAAGCAGATCAGTCTTGAGGCAGTGAAACAGATAGAGCCGGATGGCGACTTCGAGGTCGGCGACCAGTACCCGGAGGAGATTTCTCCGGAAGAGCTCGGGAGACGCCTTGTCGTATTCGCAAGGCAGACTTTTCTTCAGAGGCTCCACGAATATGAAAAGAACGTGATATACGACGAGTACAACAAAATGATCGGTGAGATCGTCGTAGGTGAGATTTACCAAGTGAAAAGAGATTTCATACTTGTAAACCATAACAGGCGGGAGCTGTTTCTGCCGAGGTCGGAGCAAATCTCCAACGAGCATTACAGAAAAAACTCCACAGTCCGCGCGGTTGTCAAGGAAGTGCGAAAGGGAACATCCGGCCCGCAGGTGATTATCTCCAGAGCCGACCCAATGTTTCTCAAGAAACTCTTTGAAATGGAAATACCCGAGATATTTGACGGGGTTGTCGAGATAAGGGCAATTGCACGCGACCCGGGAAAAAGGGCAAAGGTTGCCGTTCTCTCCACGGACTCTAGGGTCGATGCGGTTGGAGCTTGCGTGGGCATGAAAGGTGTGAGGATCCACTCGATAGTCCGCGAGCTGAACAACGAGAACATAGATGTACTTCTGTTTTCGGAGGAGCCAACCGTCTTTGTCGAACGCTCACTTACGCCCGCGAAGGTAACGAGAGTCGAAGTGGATCTCGCCGGGCGAAAAGCGCAGGTGTGGGTTGACAACAACCAGGAATCTATTGCGATAGGAAAAGAAGGAATTAACGTCAAGCTCGCATCGAGGCTGACGGGGTTCGACATAGATCTTATGCGGGAAGGTGTCACGACGGAACCGAAGGGCCAGGGACGCGAGAAGCAGGAAGCAGAAATGTACGATATCGATCTGTCGGAGTTCAAGGAAGAGCTCGGTGAAGTACTCCTGACGAAGTTCCTTGATGCAGGTTATCTTACCGCAAGGAATGTTCTGGATGCCACTGAAGAGGAGGTAAAGTCCGATGTGGAGCTCCCGGAGGAAGATGTGCAGAAAATAAAGGAGATGATGCGGAAGGAACTTGAAGAGGAACCTGAAAACGAATCACAGGATGAATAGGTGCTAAAGAAAGGCTACTCTCAGCATGGCTGAAACTGCAACGAAGAAAAAACTCGTAACGAAAGTCGCTTCAGAATTTCAGGTCTCGGCAGACCAGATAGTGGACTTTCTAAAGAGCAAAGGGCACGAGAAGGTAAAGCGTACGTCCTCCGTCGATGAGCAGATGTATACCGAGCTTGCCGCGCACTTCAAGAAAGAACTCGACCAGGTCGGGAAGCGGCAAAAGATAAAGGAACAACTCAGCGAGAAGCAGGAAGAGAAGGTCGTTGTAAAGAAACTCGTCGACACGGTGTCGGTCGAGAAGCAGCCGATCATCGAGTCCAAGCCGGAAATCCCGTCGGTCCCGGAAGTCCCGCTCGCAGAAGATGCGGCCCGGACGATGGGGCAGCAGGACCAGCCGGTCGAGGTGCAACCATCTGCCGAGGGGGAGGGAAAGGCCGAAACTGCGGCAACAGCAGGGCTGCCCGAGGAGGTAACTCCCGCTGAAAGTGAACAGGTGACATCGGAAGTCCGTGAAGGTCAGGAAGCTCCTCAGGAGATTACTGCTGACGGTAAGTCTGAATCCTCACCCGTGGTAGGTCGTGCCGACCAGGATGTTGCGGGTGGCGAAGCGCCGTCCGTTTCACCCGAGGCCGCTGGGAAGAAGCCGGGTGAACCCATTACCGATAAGTCCGTCCCTCACGGTCCGTCGGAGGAATCGTCAAAACCGGCGAAAGAAGAGAAAGGCCTCAAGATTCGGGGAAGAATAGACCTGCAGACCGGACAGCGGATAACAGAGGAAGAAATGCGGCTGCGAAAGGAGCTTGAGGAAGCTCAGAAGAAGACCAAGGAAGCTGAAGCGCAGCTGGAAACCGAGAGCCAGGCTCACAAGAAGAAGAAGAAAAAAAGAAAGAAGATCCGCGAAGAAAGCACCACCCCGGAGGCCGCGCCTGCGACTACAACAACTTCAGAGGAAGATCTGAAGAAGCGCAAGAAGAAGAAGGGAAGGCACCCCGATGTGGACCAGGCGGAAGTCGAACTGGCCTTTCAACGAACGATGGCAAGCATGGAAGACGCGGGAGAAAGCGACCGGGCTGCTTTGCGCAAGAAAAAGAGAAAAGAGAAGTTTGAGGCCCAGCAGCGCGAAATTGAAAAGCAGGAAAGCGAGAAACGGAAGCTGAGACTCACCGAGTACGTCTCGGTTGGCGAGCTGGCCAAGCTGATGAACGTAGATGTAGCCGATGTAATTTCCAAATGTATTTCATTTGGACTTATGGTTTCAATAAATCAAAGACTGGATCTGGAGACAATAACTTTGCTCGCCGATGACTTTGGTTATGAAGTCGAGCTGCAGGAAGAATACACCGATGAAGTTCTGGAGGACAAGGAGGATTCACCGGAGACGATGCAGCCCAGGCCGCCTGTCGTTACTATTATGGGACACGTCGATCACGGCAAGACTTCACTCCTGGACTTCATAAGACAGACCAATGTTGTTGCAGGTGAGGCCGGCGGCATAACCCAGCACATCGGGGCATACCAGGTGAAGCTTCCCAGCCGAAAACAAATAACGTTTCTTGATACTCCGGGTCACGAGGCGTTCACGGCAATGCGTGCAAGGGGGGCCCAGGCGACCGACATCGTCATCCTGGTAGTGGCAGCGGACGACAACGTTATGCCGCAGACAATAGAGGCGATCAATCACGCCCGCGCTGCAAACGTTCCCCTGATCGTTGCAATTAACAAGATCGACAGACCTGAAGCCAATCCCGACCGCATAAGAAAGCAGCTTTCAGACCAGGGGGTGCTGCTCGAGGAGTGGGGCGGCAAAACGCAATCGGTTGAAATCTCGGCCAAGAAGGGTACTAATGTGGAGCTTCTTCTCGAGAAGGTCCTTCTCGAGGCGGAGATACTTGACCTGAAGGCGAACGCCAACAGGCTTGCAAGAGGCGTGGTAATAGAGTCTACTCTGGACAGAGGCCGAGGGGCAGTTGCTACGGTTCTGGTACAGAAGGGCACTCTGAAAGTCGGAGACCCGTTTGTAGCCGGCACAAGCAGCGGGAAAGTCCGTGCGATGACGGATGAGCGAGGCAAGCGGATGGATGATGCATCACCCGCCATGCCTGTTCAGGTGATCGGTTTTGACGAGCTTCCCCTTGCCGGCGACCTGATCGTTGCAGTTGCGAATGAGAAGATGGCGAGGGATATCAGCAACAGGCGTAAGATAATCAAGCGCGAACAGGATATGCGCGGCACCAGACATCATGTCACTCTGGAAGAACTCTCAAAGGAGATCAAAGAGGGCATGGTGAAACAGCTCAGCATAGTTGTCAAAGGAGATGTCGACGGCTCAGTAGAGGCGCTCAGCGATTCGCTCGCAAAGCTGTCGAACGACGAGGTGAGAGTCCAGGTAATCCACAAGGGTGTAGGCGCCATTTCCGAATCGGATGTTCTTCTGGCTGCCGCATCCGAGGCGATAGTCCTGGGCTTTCACGTCAGGCCGAGCTCTGCCGCCAGAAAACTAGCTGAGGCCGAAGCGGTCGACATTAGACTCTACAGCATCATCTACGATGCAATCGAGAGCGTGCGAAAAGCATTGGAAGGACTGCTCAGCCCGGAAATCCACGAAGATGTGGTCGGATCACTCGACGTCAGGCAGATTTTCAAAGTTCCGAAATTTGGAACCGTAGCAGGCTGCTACGTAACGAACGGCAGAATCCAGAGAAGCAACCGCGTGAGGCTCGTCCGCGACGGGATCGTCGTGTTCGAAGGGACAATCGCTTCCCTCAAGAGGTTCAAAGATGATGTGAGAGAGGTCGAAGACGGTTACGAATGCGGTGTAAGCCTGGAGAATTTTAACGATATCAAGACCGGAGACACGATCGAAGCATATACCATAGTGGAAACGCAGCGCACCCTTGCTTGAGGTTTATGCTTTCGGGAGAAAGAAGAGATTGTGAGATGTCCGTCAGAACTGAAAAGGTTGCCCACCTCATACAGGAAGAGATCAGCGTGCTGATTGAACGGGACTACCGCACTTCCGACATGGGATTCATGACGGTGACAAAGGTAACGATGTCTCCGGACCTTCGGCTCGCCAGGATCTATGTCAGCATTTTCGGAGATGCAAAAGTGAAGGAGCGAACCCTCTTTCTTTTGAACGAGGCAAAGAAGGATATACGTCATTACGTCGGAGCCAAGGTACGACTGAAATTCACACCCGAAATCGCCTTCTTCCTCGACGATACCATGGACTATGTTGCAAACATTGAAGAATTGATTAAGAAGACACATCAGAACGATGACAACTGATCCGGCCTTGATAATTCCTGTTTACAAGCCGAAAGGTGTGACCTCTTTTGAGGTCGTAAGGCGAGTCCGCAGGGAGTTGAATCTGAAGAAAATCGGTCACTCCGGGACGCTCGATCCTCTGGCAGAGGGACTTCTGATCCTTCTTGCGGGGCCGGAAACCAAGTCGATGAACAACTTCCTTAAGCTGGATAAGGAATACCTTGCCACACTGAGACTGGGTGCCGTTTCGAAGAGCTACGATCTTGAGACCGAGGTCGTCGAGCAGGCAGGATCGTTGGACCTTCCCTTCGAGCGGATAGAAGAAATCGTCGGCAGGTTCGTCGGCCGAATTGAGCAGGTGCCCCCGGACTACTCTGCCACATGGGTCAACGGCAAGAGGGCATACAGCCTGGCGAGACGAGGAGTGAAACCAGATCTTAAGCCAAAGGTTGTGACTATCCATGAAATCCGCATTGAAGAATTCACGCCGCCTATTCTCAGGCTGCGCATCAATTGTTCAAGCGGGACTTATGTGAGGAGTCTCGCGAGAGATATCGGAGAGGGATTGGGATGCGGTGCGGTTCTGACCGGATTGGTGAGGACCCGGATCGGTTCCTACAAGGTCGAGGAAGCGGTGAAAATCGAGGACTTGAAGTTGAGGTACGCCGCGTGATTCGTTACTCGCTCGAAGAACTTGAGTTCAACAATAAATCTATAGTGACCGTCGGAACCTTCGACGGGTTGCATATAGCCCACAAGAAGATATTGGAGACCCTTTCCGAAAAAGCAAGATCCATCGGCAGCAGAAGTGTCCTTATCACTTTCAAACCCCACCCGCAGGAAATTATCGGCAAGAGAAGGGTCGAGATGCTGATGACGGAGGAGGAGCGCGTAAAACTGATCAGCGAGGCGGGGATTGACGAGATTTGTCTTCTGAATTTCGACAAGGAATTTTCGCTCGTGACTGCCGAAGATTTTCTGGTGGACCTGTTGTACAAGAAGGTGGGGATGTATGAACTGGTGCTCGGTTTCAATCATAGATTCGGGCATGCGGCACAGGGTACTGTCGAGTTTGCCCGTAAGATAGGGGAGAAAACCGGATTCAAGGTCGATTACATAGAAGCGGTTCTGGTCGACGGGAAACCGGTGTCCAGCACGAACATCAGGAGACTCCTGAAGGAAGGCGATATCGTCACGGCAAACCAAATGCTCGGACGGCCGTACTCCCTTGAAGGCTCTGTGGTTCGCGGCGACGGTAGAGGTAGGTTACTCGGTTATCCGACTGCAAATCTCAAACTGGCCGACGACAGGCTTCTGGTTCCGCGCTTCGGGGTCTATGTGGTTGAGACCCAGATTGACGGAGAAAAGCTGACGGGATTGGCAAGCATCGGAGTGCGGCCCACATTTGAAGACGGGGGAAAAGTCATCGTCGAAGTATGGATATCGGATTTCGACAGGGATATCTACGGTCGGCAAATCGGAGTCTCATTTATCCACCGGCTGCGCGATGAACTGAAGTTTGAATCTGCCGATCAGTTGGTCGCCCAGATGGATCAGGACAAGAAGATGATGAATGAATTCCTGATGAAAACAATTAACAAACAAAGATAGGAGTTTCGGGAATGCCTTTGACAAAAGAAGAAAAACAGGAAATAGTAACGAAATACGGGAAGACGGGAAAAGACTCCGGAAGCCCCGAAGTCCAGATCGCGATTCTCACGCAGAGGATCAACGAACTTGCTTCCCATTTCGACACACACAAAAGAGATCTTCACTCGCGCACCGGATTGCTGCGCATGGTCGGCAAGAGACGCCGCCTTCTGGAATATCTCCAGTCGAGGAATATCGATCGATATAGGAAGATCGTCGAGGAATTGCACCTCAGAAAGTAAAAGACAAAGGATAAATGATGGAAGGTTATGTAACAAAGGAAATCGAAATCGGCGGCAGAAAGCTTTCGCTTGAAACTGGTCGATTTGCCAAACAGGCAAGCGGCGCCGTCATGGTGCGGTACGCCGATACCCTTGTCTTGGCGACAGTCGTTGGAGCCGAGGAAATGGTCGAAGGAACCGATTTCCTCCCACTGTCGGTCGAGTATCGCGAGAAGACGGCGGCTGCCGGCAAAATTCCGGGCGGTTTCATTAAGCGTGAAGGAAGACCGAACGAAAAGGAAATTCTCTCGGCACGCTTGATTGACAGACCGATCAGGCCCCTCTTCCCGAAGGAGTGGAGATATGAAACGCAGGTTGTTGCCACAGTTTTCTCTTTCGACGGGGAAAACGACAGCGACATCCTGGGTGCCATCGGAGCTTCGGCTGCACTGATGGTTTCCGATATACCGTTCGACGGCCCGATTGCAGAAGTAAGAGTCGGTCGGGTGGACGGACAATTTGTAATAAACCCGTTGGTGTCCCAGCTTGCAAACTGCGATATGGATCTTACCGTGGCTGGTACGGAGGATTCCATCGTAATGGTCGAAGGAGAAGCCCGTGAAATTTCGGAATCCGAAATGATCGGCGCCCTGGAGTTTGCGCACAAGAACATCAGGGAGATTGTTGCGCTCCAGAAGGAATTCGCCGCCCTCGTGGACAGGAGGAAGAGGGAAGTGCAGAAAGACGAAGTAAATGCGGCGCTTGTGGAAGACGTGAAATCGCTTGCACTTTCACGAATCAGCGAGTTGAACAGATCCGTGCTGAAGAAAGCCGATCGGAGCGAGCGAACAAAAAAGATCAAAGAAGATGTCCGACTTGCCCTTGCTGAAAAATATCCGGAGCAGGAAGAGACGATTGGCAATATTCTTCACGATATAGAACGCGACGACATGCGCCAGATGATCCTTAAGGAAGGTCGCCGACTCGACGGACGCGGAGTGAAGGACGTTCGCCCCATAACATGCGAGATCGGGCTGCTGCCGCGAACACACGGATCGGCCCTGTTCACCAGGGGAGAAACCCAGAGCCTGACTTCAGTCACTCTAGGTACAAAACTGGATGAACAGATGATAGACGGACTTCTGCCGGAATCGACGAAGCGGTTCATGCTTCATTATAATTTCCCGGGCTACAGCGTAGGTGAAGTTGCAAGGATGAGCGGTCCCGGAAGAAGAGAGATAGGGCACGGCAACCTGGCAGAAAGAGCGTTGAAGAAGCTAGTCCCGGGAGAGAAGGACTTTCCGTACACGGTTAGGGTGGTGTCGGACATACTTGAGTCCAACGGATCATCCTCCATGGCAACCGTGTGTGCCGGCTCTCTCGCGCTCATGGATGCAGGAGTGCCGATAGCGAAATCGGTCGCCGGAATAGCGATGGGGCTGATCAAAGAGGGCGACGACGTCGCCGTCCTGACCGATATTCTCGGCAACGAAGACCATCTGGGCGACATGGATTTCAAAGTCGCAGGTACGCGTGACGGCATCACGGCCTTCCAGATGGATATCAAGATAAAAGGGATATCGTTCGAGATAATGACCCGTGCGCTCGAGCAGGCAAAGGAGGGAAGGGCACACATCCTCGGTATTATGGAACAGTCGATAAATGAACCGCGGAAGGACCTCAGTCCGTTTGCTCCGCGCATGACTTCGATAAAGATCCCTGTGGACATGATCGGGGCCGTGATCGGACCCGGCGGCAAGATGATCAAGAGCATTGTTCAGCAGACCGGTGCCGAGGTGAACATCGAAGACGACGGTTCGGTAGTGATTGCCGCAGTTTCAGCCGAGTCGAGCGACAAGGCAAGAGAAATGATCGAGCGCCTTGTTGAATCACCGGAAGTCGGCAAAGTCTATAAAGGCACGGTAAAGCGCCTTATGGATTTCGGGGCCTTCGTGGAATTCCTGCCTGGCAAGGAAGGCCTTCTTCACATATCGCAGATCGACCACCGGCGAATCAACAAGGTGGAAGACGTCTTCAAAATCGGCGACGGAGTCGAGGTGAAGCTGATGGAAGTAGACGATATGGGCAGATACAACCTCAGCAGGAAGGTGCTGATCGAAAATCCCGACCCTCAGGCTCAAGAAGAGGAGGCTCAATCACAGCACCATCACGGCGACCGTCCGAGAAGAAGTCACCGCAGATAACGCAGTTTTCCGGGGGCGACCGCGCCCCCTTTGCTCACCAGGGCGAAACGAATCTCACGCCGTGGAGCATGAAACACGAAATCTGGTGTTGTTTTTTGAAGGTTTGTTTTTTATGTTTTTGCGCGCCGAAGTGGTGGAAATGGTAGACACACTGTCTTGAGGGGGCAGGGCCCGAAAGGGCGTGCGGGTTCGAGTCCCGCCTTCGGCACATCTACATCAGGCTCAATGCGCAGGTGTCATGGGGGAATCAACTAATCCGGCTAATACTTCGTTATCTTGCTGGTCAATTTGTGGAAGCTACGCAAAAGGACATAACGCCGCTTCGAACACCGATGTGCACGGCCGGGTTGCCGAAAATATCGTGATGGTATATCCTCAGCCGACCCGGGACGAAGAATCAACGCCGCAATCCCTGCTGAGTTGATGCGGCAAGGAGTGTACGTATGATGGCCGCTTCCCGACAGGCGCGACCCCTTTCCTCCATGCGAGGGGTGAATAACAGACCCATACGCACAGAACCGGTCGAGCACATGCAATTTTCACTGCCGGGCCTGGAACATGGATCGCCGGTTCCGTGTTGTTGAATGGTGATGGCGTGTTGACAAAGACGACACGTTCAGTTATTATTTAAAAAAAGGAGTATGTACCATGATGAGTGATGTGCAGAAGAGGATGAGAATAGTAGATACCTACAAAAAGCTCGGCAGTCTCAGAGGGACGGCCGAAAAGCTCGGCACAAACGTGAAGACGGTAAAGAAATGGGTAGACAGGTTCTCGAAGTCCGGGAAGAAGGGACTGGTGGACAAAAGGTTCAAGGCTCCGGTGAAATCAAAAGGTAAGTCGAGATAGAAGATCCGGGGAAACCTGAATCAGGCCTGAGTTCGTCGAAGGCACTGAGGACGGAGACATGGATCGTGGTTTATGCCGAGGCCACGCGTCGGGAATGCAAACGGCCAGGGATAGGTGATTCTCGGGCAAAACCTGAGTTTGCTGACAAATTCCGAACAATGGAAGCATTTTGATTATAGAAGACATAACCGTTGAAGCTTTGTCTTCAACCCCACGTCCGGAGGCCATCGGCGGCGCGAGCGTACATGATGTTTCGCGCAGACGGGGTATCGGAGAAGATCTTGAGCCGGGAGCCGAATCACTGCGGGCCTCCGCCGGTTCATGCAGGAGTTCTGTACAATGACTCAAAGTATGACCGGATTCGGAAAAGGAGAAGCCGTCGTCGGAGCGTATTCGGCTTCGGCAGAGATCAGAAGCGTTAATAGCCGCTACCTTGAAATAGGCGTGAAGCTTCCGCAAAGCTTGAACAGCTATGAAATGGAAGTGAGGGAGACCGTTCGTCAACGGATCGGACGTGGGAAGCTGTCCGTCATGCTGTCGACGGTGGGGACGCAGGAAGGCACAGAAGTCTCAGTCGATGAGAATTCCGTCAAGAGGGTGCTCAATCTCCTTCAGTCTCTCAAGAAGACGGCCAAGATTTCTTCCCCCATTAAGCTTGAACATGTCCTGATCTTCAAGGACTTATTCAAAGGTGGTGCGTTGGAGTCGAAGGACGGCGATGAATGGGAAGCCGCTAAAGAGGCAGTTGTCCGGGCCCTTGAACAGCTTCAACAGGCGAGAGAGACCGAAGGTTCTGCGCTGAAGATTGATCTCGTCAAGCGCATTGACCGGCTGAGACAGGCTCTGTCAGGCATAGAGGGTCTTGCCCGGGAGCGCGTGGAAAATGAAAAGGCAAGGCTGAGGCAGAAGGTGAATGACGTGTTGAACGGAAAAGATGTGGATCCTGCGCGTATCGAACTCGAAATAGTCCTTCTTGCCGATAAGCTCGATATTACCGAAGAAATAGTCCGGTTCAGGACACATAACGACTTCTTTATCCATCTGCTCGAAGGAAACGAGTCGAACGGCAGAAGGCTGAATTTCCTCATTCAGGAAATGAACAGGGAAGCAAATACAATGGGCTCGAAGGCGTTCGACGCCGATATGTCCCATCTTGTCGTCGAGATGAAGGAAGAGCTCGAGAAGATCAGGGAACAAGTACAGAATCTTGAGTGAGCCTTTCGGGGATGCTTCTTGCTATCTCGGCGCCGAGTGGCGCAGGAAAGACGACGATTGCGAAGGAAGTCCTCCGCAAGTTTCCCAACTTCCGCTTCTCAGTATCTGCCACGACACGTCCCAAGCGGCCCGGGGAAACAGACGGGAAAGACTATTTCTTCCTCACAAAGAAAGAATTTCAGAAACTCCTTTCCGAAGACGGCCTGGTCGAACATGAACAAATCTACTCCGAATACTACGGTACACCCAGGAGCGAGATAGACAAGGCACTGGCAAGCGGCGAGAACATTGTCTTCGATGTGGACGTAAACGGGGCCCTGTCCATCAAAAACAAGTACCCTGAGGCGGTTCTGATATTCATCAGGCCCCCCTCGGTGGAGACCCTCAGGGAACGGCTGAAGGGGAGGGGAAGTGAGAGCGAAGAGCAGGTCGAACGGCGCATGGCCAGGGTACCTATGGAACTTGAGAAAAGCAGGCTCTTTGACTATATTGTAGTCAATGATAGGCTGGAACGAGCTGTAAACGAGGTTTTTGACATCGTCAGCAAGAATTTGTCCAAAGAAGTAAGTTGAAAGGAACATTCGAATGGGACTGAAACCGATTGATTTGACTCAGTTAGATGTGGTCACCGGCAACGCGTATGAAGGAATTGTAGTGGCTTCCAGAAGGGCGAGGCAAATCAGTGACGAGCGCAAAGTCGAATTCACCCAGCGTCTCGAAGGAATCAAGCAAATCCAGGAGTCGCTCGAAGAAGACGAGAAAGTGAACCCGGAACAGGTAGAACTGAGCAAGTCTTTCGACAAGCTTTCGAAGCCGACCGAGCAGGCACTTGATGAATTGCTCGAAGGCAAGGTTGCATACAGATACAAAACCCCCCAATAGAACTTACCCGACATGCTGATGAGCACGTTCTCTATTCAAATTTGAATTGGCTGACAGCATGTCGACACTTTCCGAAAAGAAAATACTGCTCGGCGTCTGCGGAAGCATAGCTGCTTACAAGAGCGCCTTCCTGTTGCGTGAACTCCAGGGCCGCGGGGCCGAAGTCAGAGTCGTGATGACCCCTTCCGCTGCAGAATTTGTCGCACCGCTCACGTTCTCATCCCTGTCTCATAATCAGGTTTACATCGATATGTTTCCCGATCGCAAGCATTCGGGTTCGGTCGGTACATGGCATATTGACCTGGGGCTATGGGCCGATGCTATGGTGATTGCTCCGGCGACCGCTTCGACGATTGCGAAGATTACTCAGGGAATATCGGACAACTTTCTGACCTCGATAGTGCTTGCACTAAGAGCTCCTCTCATCGTTGCCCCTGCGATGGATGCGGACATGTACAAACACCCGGCAACTTCGACCAACATTGCCAAATTAAAGGAACGCGGAGTCCTGGTTGTCGAACCTGAAGAGGGCGAGCTGGCAAGCGGACTGACCGGTGTCGGCCGTCTTGCCGAAATAACCGGCATTGCGGATCAGGTGGAGAACTTTCTTGAAGCCCGACACATCGATTTGTCCGGGAGAAAGATTCTCGTAACCGCCGGTCCGACTCAAGAACCTATAGATGCGGTCAGGTTTATTTCCAACAGGAGTTCAGGGAAGATGGGATTTGCAGTCGCAGCCGCGGCAGCGAACCGGGGTGCGGAAGTGAAACTGGTGTCGGGGCCGGTGGCGCTGGAGACGCCTCGGAATGTGACGAGAGAGAACGTTTCCACGGCAGACCAGATGCTTGAAGCGGTTACAAAGGAAATAGAATGGTGCGATGCGCTTGTCATGACTGCTGCAGTGGCAGACTACAAGGTTGTTAATCCGCCTGACCGCAAAATCAAGAAGTCAGAATTTGCTTCGAGCAAGCCAAAGTTGGAACTTGCTGAGAACGTTGATATACTCCGATCTCTGTCCAACAAAAAGGGGAAAAAGGTGTTCGTCGGCTTTGCTCTCGAAACGGACGATGTAATATCAAACGCCAGAAAGAAACTTGTTTCCAAGTCACTGGATCTGATAGTCCTGAACAATCCGCACGCGGAGGGGGCCGGATTCGGCAGTGACACAAACAGGGTAACCATTCTTAACGGCAAAGACGACAGCGTCAACGAATTGCCTGTCATGTCGAAATACGATGTGGCCATGCGAATTCTCAATGAGGTTTTGAAGCTTCTCCCGCCTGCTTAGCTGAGGAATAGCCCTCATCTCCACGGGCACCAGCCCCATCCCACCTGATCATACGGACAACACCATCAACCAACATGGCCGTGGTGTCTTGGAACAGCGACAGCAACGGGATGTTGTTACGCGGTGGTGAATTTGCACCTCTCCTCCTCGCTTTACATCGAGTGAAAATTTTTGTACTATGGAATTAACCATCCCTGACGATCAAAATGGAGGAGGACAGAATGACTGCTTTATTCTCTGCGGGGGAGACGTGGATTTGGGGTTGCTGCGTACTCCTTGCGTCGGTTGTGCTCGGGTTAATTGTGCACAGAGTATTGTTTGCGGCACTTTCCAGACTAGCGGCACGGACCGAGAACCCGCTCGATGATTCGTTCGTTCAGCATTCCAGGAAGCCCGCGAAATTAATCATCCCTCTTATAGGCCTCTTCATCTCGATGTCTGTTGTGCATTTCCCCGTTGAGGTCTCTGCTGGGCTGAACCATTTGTTCGGTCTTCTTATGATAGCCGCCGTCTCCTGGCTGGCAATTGCGTTGACAGAAGTTCTATCGGACGTCATGGCAACGAGGTATAACGTCAATGTGAAGGACAATCTTGCCGCTCGCAGGGTTATTACACAGGTCAACGTGCTGCGCAGAATAGTGGTCGTAATTGTAAGCTTAATTGCGCTGTCCATTATGTTGATGACCTTTCCGGAGATAAGGAGCATCGGGGCGGGACTCTTTGCCTCGGCCGGGATAGCAGGGCTCGTAATCGGGATGGCTGCGAGACCTACTCTTTCCAACCTTATTGCCGGGGTACAAATGGCGCTGACTGAGCCGATCAGGCTCGACGACGTGGTTATCGTCGAAGGTGAATGGGGGTGGATAGAAGAAATCAGAACGACATACGTTGTTGTCAGGATATGGGACCTTCGCAGGCTGGTCGTGCCGTTATCGTACTTCATAGAGCACCCTTTCCAGAACTGGACCAGGACATCGGCCGACCTACTCGGAACAGTCTATATTTATACTGATTACACGGTCCCGACGGATGCGGTGCGCAAGGAGCTGCTTAAGATACTTCAGTCAACCAAGCGGTGGGACGGGAAGGCATGGGGACTTCAGGTGACGGATGCCACCGAGCACACAATGGAGCTGAGGGCCTTAATGAGCGCCGCGGATTCCGGGACAGCATGGGACTTGAGGTGCGAGGTGAGGGAGAAGCTCATCGGATTTCTTCAGGCGAAGTACCCGGATTGTCTGCCCAAGGCCCGGGTTGAGATGGAGAGAGAATCCGGCAACCGTCGGCGGAGCCGGGCAAACAACTAGACTTCCACCGAAATCTTCCTCTTGGCGGCTTTCCACTGAGAATCAGGGGATACTTGCGGAACCGTTTCCAAGCTTTTCGAAAAAAGTGTCAATGACCCCTTGACAAGTCCGTTTTTCCTTCGCATCTTATGGAAGCACTTCCAAAGGCATGCGAGGTGAATGTGGCAAAAGTCACTATATATGACATTGCCCGTGAAGCGGGCGTGGGCATCGGGACGGTTTCCCGTGTCTTGAATAATAGTACCAACGTTACTCCTGAGACGAGGAAACGTGTCAAAGAGGTAGCCAGGAGGCTGAACTACCAGCCTCACACCTATGCGCAGCGATTGGCAAGACGTCAATCGGAGACCATATCGGCGATCATCCCCTTCTTTACAAATTACTTCTTTATCGAAGTCCTCCAGGGAGTGCAAGACAAGATTTCGCAGCTCGGCTACGATCTGGTTCTGTACGGTGTGAACAATGTCGACCAGGTAGAGGCCTATATGTCCCGGGCACTTCAGCGAGGCAGAGTAGATGGGATCCTCTTCTTTTCAATGAAACTTCCCGAAAAGATTGTCGCACGCTTGAGGGATGCGAAACTTCCGATGGTTCTAGTTGACACGGTATCTCCCGATTTTGACTCCATATCAGTTGCGAATGTCGAGGGTGCATATACAGCCACCACCCATCTCCTCGAGCTCGGTCACACTTCGGTCGGGATGGTAAATGCCCAGCTTTCAAGCCCGCCGGCACTGGAACGTCTGCAGGGATACAGGCATGCGCTCGAGAGCCACGGAATCCAGTATTCCGCAGGTCTGGTGAAGACGGGATCGAACAACAAGCAGGACGGGTTCAATCGCGAGGCAGGTTACGAAGCGATGAGTGAGTTCGTGACGATGGGCGCGGATATGCCCAGGGCGTTCTTCGTTTCCTCGGACATTCAAGCTATGGGTGCCATCGCTGCGCTGACGGACAACGGCCTCAGGGTGCCGGAGGACGTTGTGCTGGTAGGATTCGACGACATTGAACTGGCCCGCCATATGAAGCTGACGACAATGCGGCAGCCTATGTACCAGATGGGAGTGCTTGCAATCGAGCGCCTGGTATCGAGGATGTCCAATCCCGACATGGAGATTCTCCACACAACTTTTTCGCCGACCCTTATCGTTAGAGAGAGCTGCGGAGCTCTCAGAAATTCCGAAGGAATGCCTTCGGTAAAATCAAAGCTGAGGTAGAGCATGCGAAAAGTCTTTACTGCTTCGTTTATTCTTCTTTTGTCGCTCAAGGCCCTTGCAGGTGATACCGGCAAGATTGCCGGGCGAGTCGTGGATGCGACTACCAAGGAGCCTCTGATAGGTGCCAGTGTGGTGGTGGTGGGAACTTCCATGGGCGCTGCAACAGATCTGGAAGGGAGGTTCACCATACTGAACCTCCAGCCCGGCGTCTACACAGTCAGGGCGAGCGCCGTCGGATACAGGCCGGAGGAAATTCAGAACAACCGGGTCTCGATCGATCTAACGACCGAAGTAAATTTCAATCTGTCGGAATCTGCAATCACCACTGAGGCTGTCGTTGTTACCGCAGAACGGCCTCTCGTCCAGAAGGACATGACCGCCTCCACCGCAGTTATCGACAGCCGGGAAATCGAGGCGCTGCCTGTTACGAGTTTTCAGGACGTTCTACAGCTCCAGGCCGGCATCTACGTCGACAAAAACGGGGACCTGCATTCCAGAGGAGGGCGGTCCGGGGAAGTGATGTATATGATAGACGGGGTCCCTGTCACGGACGCTTATGACGGAAAAACGGTAGTCGATGTCAATACAAATTCGATTCAAGAACTTCAGGTCGTCACCGGTGCATACAATGCCGAATACGGACAGGCAATGAGCGGAATTGTAAACATTGCCACGAAGTCGGGAGGAGACTCCTTTCATGGGCTTCTCACCACCTACACCGGAGGATATGTAACCAGCCACACGGGACTTTTCACCGGCCTGCAAAAGATGAACCCGCTGAATACAAGCTGGCTTGAAGGTTCACTGGACGGACCGATTGTGAAGGATGTGCTCTCATTCTATGTGGACGCCCGATATCGCTACGATGACGGCTACGAATATGGAATCCGGAAGTTCAACACATACGACATCACCGATTCAAGAGCGCCCAGTCCGGCCAACTGGCTGATCCAGGAGACGGGGGACGGGAAGTATGTTTCCATGAACCCATACATGGAAGCCTACGGTCAAGCCAAAGTGAGCCTGAAGATTACCCCTGAAATCCAATTGGCATACAATTTCATTCTTGACAACAGCCGCGGAAAAGGCTTCGATTGGAATTACAAATACAATCCCGACGGTGAAATCAGTCATTTCCAAAAAGGGTACATGAATACGGTTAATTTGACACATACGCTGAGCTCAAAGACTTTCTATACCCTCGGGTTGTCGTACTATTTCAAAGATTACCGGGAATACCTGGACCAGAATCCGTTCTCCTTGTCGGATCTCTTTACCCGAAACGATCCCTTCAACCAGCAGTACGTCCACCAATCGCTTCTCGTTCAACCGGAAGGGACCTTCTATTCCGGAGGAGCGAACATGGCGCACAATATCCACAACACTGACACCTACCTGGCGAAATTCGATATAACCAGTCAGGTCACCCAGACACACATGATCAAAGCGGGCCTGGAGTTCGATCAGTATCAGATCCTTCTGCACAACATCAACCTGCAGATGTCCCCAATCGATGTCAACCGGAATCCGGTTCTGGACGGCAATCCTTATCTGGTCGGTCCCGTGGTCATCCCGTCCACTTCGACTCAGGATAACCAGATTTATCAGCACAGGCCTAAGATGTTCTCGGCATATGTGCAGGACAAGATGGAATTTAAGTCTTTGATTGTGAACCTCGGCTTGCGCCTGGATTGGTTCAGCCCCGACGGGCAGGTCCTCGCGGATCCTTCCGACCCGAATATTTACCTGCCTCTCAAGATGCAGAATCAGGATAGTATCGTCGCGCCGGGCGGAACTCCGGCTCAGGCTGTTGCCGCGCGGATGCAATACTGGTACAAGAATGCAACCAACAAATGGCAGCTAAGTCCCAGACTCGGTGTCGCATTTCCCATCACAGACAGGGGGGTTGTCCACTTCTCGTACGGACTTTTCTTCCAGATGCCATCTTTCGACCGTCTCTACGAAAGCCCGGGATACAAGTTGAACGTGACGGGCGGGAGTTCGAACCTCGGTGTGATCGGGAACCCGGATCTCAGCCCTGAAGAAACGACCAAAGGAGAGCTGGGACTCCAGCAGCAGTTAACCGATGATATTGCAATAGATATCACGGGATATTTCAGCGACATTCGGAATCTTGCCGGCACACTCAACGAAATCGAATATGTGTACGGCGGATCTGCGATTTACAGCAAGTATGTCAATACCGATTTTGCCTACATCAGGGGGATCGTACTCTCTATCACGAAGAAATTTTCAGGCGGCATTTCTGCATCGGCCGATTACACTTTCCAGATCGCGAAAGGCGACGCCTCGGATCCACAGGCCGCTTACAATCTGAGAAAGGGTGGTACGCTGCCGGAAACACAACTGATCCCTCTCGATTGGGACCAGCGTCACTCTTTGAATGCCACATTGAACTACGCCAGCCCGAGCGACTGGGGTGGCAGTCTCATTTTCCAGTTCGGAAGCGGTACTCCGTATACACCGACCTTGACTTCGACCGCTAATGTCGGCGAGCTCCTGTACAACTCCGGCCTGAAGCCGGTCACCTACGATTTGAGCGCGCGGCTGTACAAGGACTTCAAGTTCGGTGCGACAACCTTCACGTTGTTTGCAAGAATCGACAACGTCCTCGATACGAAGAATGCGGTGGACGTTTTCACGGACAGCGGCCAGCCGGACTGGTCGCTTACCGAAGAGCATTTGATCCTGACCAATCCGTCGCAGCGCATCGCAACGGTACAGGACTTCTATACGAGGGCGGGCTATTATGCCGCCCCCCGCAGGGTCCAGCTTGGAA
>JBJKPN010000174.1:0-7658 GCA_046706365.1 Candidatus Kryptoniota bacterium
GTGAATGTCGCCGCGCTCGAGAATGGGACGCAGTATTACTGGCATGTGCAGGCATACGGTATCGGAGGACCTGGCCAGTACACGGCGACGGACTCATTTACTACAATCATAGCGGCGCCTTCGGCACCTGATCCCACATATCCGATCGGAACAGCCGGTGAGCCGAGAATCGCGGTGTTCAAGTGGAATCCCTCAGAGAATGCGACGCGATATCACTTGCAGGTGTCCGACAGCGACTCTTTGGACAGTCTGGGTAGGTTCATAAGGGCATATGTCGTATTCGACACGACTCTCTCGGACACAACGGACACGCTGTCGACACCTCTTGATGCAGATGTGAAGTACTACTGGCATGTGAGTGCAATAGACACTGGTGGAGCGGGTGCCTACTCGGCTGTGGAGGAGTTCACGACAGGTACGGGACTTACCGGCATCGATGGGGCGGGTGGATTGCCGAAGGAGTTCAGGCTTGACCAGAACTATCCGAACCCGTTCAATCCGACGACAATGATCGGTTATCAGTTGCCGGAGAACAGCCGGGTGATACTGAAGGTCTATGATGTACTCGGAAGGGAAGTAGCGACACTGGTGGATGGCCAGGAGAATGCTGGAGTATACAGGGTGACCTTCAACGGTGAGGCTTATGCCAGCGGTGTGTACTTCTATAAAATTGTTGCGGAAGGGATCGACGGGAAAGAGTTTTCCGAGACAAAGAAGTTCATGCTGGTGAAATAGCCTAAATCCCGGAGGCCATCTTTCTGCATGCGCTTCGGCAAACAAAAACCGGAAGACTGACCTAACGCGGCTCAAGTCATTGTTCCTGGCGGGAAGCGATTGAAATGCCCGGTGAATTCACCGGGCATCATTATTACTGGAAGGATACCGGGTTTACATTCCTACTCACTGATGAATCTGGAGAATCGATGCGGACTTTCAACACTGTGGCAGCACGCTATGTCGGAAATTTTTCGCGCTCCGAAAGTCATCTCGTCCTTTGCATCGGTTAGAGAAATCAAGCGAATCAACTCCGGGGATGACTTTGTCATGATCCGCTGAGCGGGATAAATCGCCTTCCGGAAGGTTGACATGCTGAGGTTTTCAGAACGGTCCGACAAAGAACTAAATATTATGGATGAAATGAATTAGATTCTGAAAAAAGGAGGGAACAATGAAGCATAAAATCATACTCAGTTCATTGCTGATCTTGTCTCTTTTCCTGATCCTGCCTTCGGCCTCTTCCGCCCAGCAAAGCAAGGTTCGCCTGAGCCTGATGGCCAGCGTCATGCAGAGAATCGGAGTAAATACAGATATTACAATCGTTTACAGCAGACCCGGAGTGAAGGGGAGAAAGATATGGGGTGGACTTGTCCCATACGGCATGGCTCCGGGAAATAAAGAATCAAAAGGTAACCCTTTCCCCTGGCGGGCCGGCGCAAATGAAAATACGACAATAGAATTCAGCAAGGATGTCCTCGTCGAGGGGCATAAACTGCCCGCGGGCAAATATGGCCTCTTCATGTTGCCCGGGAAAAAAGACTGGATCATCATATTCAGCAAGAACAGCTCAGCCTGGGGAAGCTTCTCGTACAACGAGGCGGAAGATGCCCTAAGGATAACGGTCACGCCGGTCGAAGCGCCGCACATGGAATGGCTTATGTACGGGTTTGATCATCTCGCGGGAACTGCGGCGACTGCTTACCTCTGGTGGGATAATCTAAAAGTGCCGTTCGAGATCTCACTTCCCAAGGAATAAACTGAATCGAAACTCACGCCTGCCAGGATTGCCGCCTGAATCACGGTCGCGGCTGTCCTGGCAAGGTAAGTCCCTTTTGCACTACTGATAACCGCGCACAAGGCCGGTTCCAGCAATTTATAAGCTTAAACCCTCAGACCGTGAGTAACCGACCGGGTTAACGGTCAAGATATTGAGAACGAACCGCTTCGTGGCAGTGGGAATTCCACGAAAGTCGATGGACGCCTCGTCAGCAATAGTGCGGCCCGTTGTGACGTGAACGGAGACACAGACAGAGTTTAAGCTGACGGAAAGGTAGTGAGTGCATGCCATGACGACACAAACTAGGGCGACCGTCAGAAGGTAATTCGCAGTTTAGAAAGTGGCCGGGCTATGCCCCCCTTTTTGCACTTCCTTTCCTCTACTGAGTGTGTTACTTGTAGAAGGAAACATCCGGGAACACCCGGGCCCTACCAAGATGTCCTCCCATTCTTTCCTTAACACTTTCTTCACAAATCCTAAACAATGGATTGATGCCACTGCATTAAATTCACTTGTGATTCTCAAGCCCATCGGCAAGAAAAGAGGGGGATGTGGCCATCGAGCGCCCGGCGATGGCGTCCCATCTTTTTTGCCCGGTAAGTCGGAATCGCCAACAATTTCCAATCCCACCAACCCATTTCGGGATCAATCGAATGAGCAATAGATTCGAAAAGGACTACATGTGGTCGGGTCGAGCCCGTGTATGCCTGCGATTCCTGCTTTCATGTCTGACGGTTTACTTTTCATTGAACGTGACCGTTTCACGAAGTGCACTGGCACAACCCGATCCGAAATTAAAAAGTTACGTCACCTTTCCGTTTGATTCGGGTGAGGAACTTGAGTACAAGGTTGGTTATAGTTTCTTTTATCTGGGCTCGGTGGATCTGAAGCAGGAGGGGATGGATTCGACCGGCGATTTGTATCGTCTCGTTTCTCACAGCAAGTCGGCTCCGTGGCTCCCATTTGTGCATGAGAATGTCACGAATTGGGCGGAGCTTAGAAGCAGCCTTCCGACCAACATAAGCTTCCATTTTGCGGACAGCGCCTCGTCTAGCTGGACGACTTATTCGAGTGATTCGAGCCTGAAAATCCTGGATATGGCCGGAGTCGACAATGGTATCGACAGTGTAAACAGAGTTGTTAAACTGGCGCGGCCATGCTACGACGCTCTTGGGCTGATGATGTTGATCCGCTCTCTTTCGGGGTCGGCGAAAGATACGAGCGTTTCTCTGGTCGTGAATTACAAACTCGAACCAGTTGAAATAATATTCGGTCATAAGTTGAAAGCAATAAAGGTCGATGCGTTCAAGCAGCCTGTTCTGGCTCGCCGGTTTGAGACGAGAGGAAATTGGTCCGACACGCATTCAGGCGGTACTGACGCAAACATTTCCGGATGGATCAGTGCCGATTCCGCCGCGATTCCCTTGTTGATTAAAATGAGAATATTGATAGGCAGCGTAAAAGTCGAGCTGGCCTCCTATCATCGACCCGGCTGGATTCCGCCCACCCCTCTTCACCGCATGATATTGGAAGCCGACAGGAGTATGGCAGGCAACTAATGACATCAAGCCTGCCGTGCATGAACGAATGGCATATTAGTTTTCGGTGTTCTTTCGGCGTCCAGCCCTCGCCGGCAACATCGCATTGTTTGGAAACCTCTTTTGGCGAGGTTGAGAGATCCAAATTTAACAAAAACTTAATACTTCAGATGGTTGCAGGTTCTAGGATTAATGTTAAGTTGGTGCGGTGATTGGTCTGACTCAACAGAGGAGGTGAGAGAGTACTATGATCAAGTTTGAGTTCAAAGATGCCAAAGGGAACGTAGATCTAAGTGCGAATCCAAATTCCTTTTTGTGTGAAAGGTTTGTCGACATTGTCAGGATTCCTCTCGGATCGGTAGCGTGTCCCGTTCATGGAAATGAGGCTCACGCTACGATCCAGGTAGATTTGCAGAAGTCATTATCCGATTGGATCGTATATAATACCTGCTGCGATGTCTTTCGGGAGGAAATTGAATCGGCGATGCCGTTTCCGTGGACCGGCACACCGCACCATCTTCAGCCGTAATCGTTCGGGGACACTGACACAATATTCGGACGGCCATCATGTTGTTGCCTGTGAGGTTTCCTGGGAGTCGACAGGAATGTGATCCACCTGCTGGTATATTGATAGTGGCAGCAATTACAGCGGCTTTTATCTTTAGGCTGCGCGGATAGAGTCCTGAGTCCAGCGTTTATCTTTCCGGACTGAATCATGAATTCACACCGAAGTCGGGGGCATGTTACTGCATCTCACATTCCTGTATCTCGCGATTCGACACTGCGGGCATAGGAATTTCTTAATCCCCTCTTTACCTCATCGTAATCTTCGATCGGTAACTTCTCATACAAACCTGAACTGCAATACCAATCCAAGCACCTTACCAATCTGAGAACCGCCACGAGGGCGGTTCTTTGTCGCGTCAACGGCAAATCATATTAAGGTGGGGGAGTCTTTCTCTTCTTCGGAAATCCGGCTATCCATTGGTGTGTATTATTCTTAAGATCTTCCGAACTCTGTCAGGGTATTCTTCGTCGGGCAGCATTTGGAATCCGGTCTTCGTATCGAAGCTCAGTGAATTTGCGTCATGGGCTGCTCGATCAGGCAGTGCTGAGACCTAATCCGCTCCCGGATCGGGAAGCCCCGTTGCCGGGGCTTCCCGATCTGTTCACAAATATCTTGAATTGCTAACGCAAACTATCCGTGTGCGCTTCCTCATCGGAATAGGCAAGGAACCTTGTTTCAAGTTGATCTGCGATTTGCTTGAAAAGATAATCGTGTCGTATCGCTCCTTCCTTCGGTTCAACCTGAATCTCGGAGCTATGGTCGAGATACATGGATACCAGATACGCCTTGTACTTCAATGCCGGGTCGCCGCTCTCTTTTTCCAGTTTCCTTACTGCACCCAGAACGCGGGAGTAATCCAGATCCGGGTAAAGAGCTTTGACCTCGATGATTGCGTACAGGGAACTCTCAGCAATTCCCGGGACGCCGACTTTCTGCAGATCTTGTTCAAGCATGCTTAGTCCGCCCTTTTGAACCGAGCATTTATTGACCTGGCGAACTTCTTGTGCCGACGCGGCATAAGCAGTCAGAAAGAGAACCGCCATCGCCGCCATAAAATATCTCATGTAGCCTTTCATCTTCAGTCCTCCTCAAAGATTTATTTGTTGAATGAACGTTTGGTCTCAAAGCTAAAAGGTGTCACCCCGTTTGGCCGTGAGGGATCACTCTCATGCGTACGTTAAGTGTGATAATAGGTTTCATCTGTGCATCAAGAACTATGCTGTCGCTGTCGAATTGTTACCCGGGAGAGTATGCAGTCTGACGGCGTGCAGTCTCACGGTAAATCTTAATTATCCTTGTGGCCGGAGGATTGATTGAAGCGGACAACCGACGTCACTACGGCAGGCGGATCGTCTTGGTGTTGACGCGTCGAGTCGCCCCTTCGGCCAATTCCGGAAATAGCCCGGGGGGCAACACTTCCCGTGCGGTGTGGGAATGCTGCAAGTGGGACTCGTAGTCATGTCAGGATTCGCAGCTGAGGAAGAGCCTATCGCCGAACTCAGGGAACACTATCTCGCTTAGGCTGTTGATATATGTAATAGAAGGGGTCAATCGATGAAATACGTTGATCGGAGTTTGCCATGAATACGAAACATACCTACCTCTTGGGCGGAATAGTCTCGATAAGCCTTGCTTTGATCCTGCCTTTTGCCATGTCAGCTTTCGGCAGTCGAACCACTCCCCATGCCGCGATAACGTCCACTGATTTACCTGACCCAGGATTATCCGGAGGAACCTCGCTCGGGAAAGAGGTGTACAATGCCTATTGCGCAAACTGTCACGGGGTAAGCGGCGACGGGAAAGGTCCGGATGCGTACATGATGAAGGTGAAACCGAGAGACTTCACGAGCGGCATATATGAGTTCAAATCTACGCCCGTCGGAACCTTGCCCACTGACGGCGACATAATTCGTACACTTGAACTCGGTGTCAGGACGACGGCAATGCTCCCGCAGCTCCAGCTCTCTCAACGTGAACTGCTCGCGGTAACAAAATACCTTGAAGGCTTCTCTCCGAGGTTCAAAGAAGAGAAGCGCGGGAAAGTAATCGCCATTCCGCCAGCGCCGCAGAGAACCCCGGTCATGATAAGAGAGGGTCGAGCGAACTTCGTGAAAGTATGTGCCACCTGTCATGGCACTGACGCCGAGGGAAACGGGCCGTCAGCGAAGAGCCTGGTCGATTACAATAACCGGCCCATAAGACCGGAGAATCTGACCTTGCGCCCGCTCAAGCGGGCCAACAAGCCGCGTGAGATCTACATAACAATTGCCGCCGGGCTGGACGGCACCCCCATGCCTTCGTTCCTCACGGCACTCAAGCCCCGCCAAATCTGGTCGATAGTCTATTATCTCGGAACGATCGTACGAGGTAATCTGGCGTCCGAAAACGGAGGCGAGGCGACCGGTGGAGGAATGATGGGCGGCAGTAGCGGTATGATGGGAGGAGGAATGATGGGCGGAGGAGGAATGAGAAGTGGCGGGATGATGGGCCATCAGTTCGTAGGAGAGGAAGCAATCGGTGCGAGAATAGACATGGCTGCCGCCCGCGCGTGGATGATGAGGAGGAAGGGTCGGTGATACCAGGAACAACGGGCCTTGCGGGTCTCTTTCCTCAGCCTCCACGATCGGGACTATTGAGTATCTGTAGGTCGGGCCTTTGTCGTTAGACTTTGTCGCCTGACCGCTGCGATTTCCCCCTGCCGGGGGGCTTCGATATGCGTTTTGGAGGAAGACTGTCTTGAGCATCGATTTGCAATTCACTGGCACGTTCTATAATGTTAGAAAAAGATGCGAACGTGCATGAGTGAGAGCAGGTATGCATGCTCAGCCGATTAAAATACACCAAACCCTGTAAATTAAGGAACTTGCCTTGTGGCGGAACTTGAAAAGAGGAGATAGCTTGATGCAATCACACTACAGTTTCGTGAGGGCGGGCTTCGCCGTTTTGCTCGTCGTACTTCTTACGAAGATTACTGATGCCCAGACGAGATACAGAGATATAGTATTTCCCAGCTACACGAGCTCGATGAATATCCTGTTCGGCAGCAATGTCAGTCTCGACGGGCCGGTCGACAGTCTTTATCTGGATTTTTACCAGCCTGCGAACGACACGCTGAAGCTGAGACCGCTGGTCATTTGTATACATGGCGGGAGCCTCAAAAGCGGGGCCAGGAGCGATATGGCCTCGAACTGCATAGACTTTGCCGAGCGCGGTTATGTCGCGGCTACGATAGACTACAGGCTTGGGATCCAATCTCCGGAGGGAGTCACGACAATATTGGAGGCGCTCCTGCGCGGAGTCCAGGATGCCAAGGCGGCCGTCCGGTTCTTCCGCAAGAACGCGGCCGAATACGGGATCGATACTTCGAACATCTACATCGAAGGCTCGTCGGCGGGGTCGATGATCGCGGACCATTATGCCTACTGGGACGAAAGTGAAATACCTGTCGATGTGGACCAGGCAAAGTGGGGTAACATCGAGGGGACCAGCGGGAATCCCGGATATTCATCTACGATAAATGGCATCATAAACTATTGCGGCGGTCTCGTCAATCCATACTGGATGAAAGCGGGGGAAGTGCCGGTCGCCAGCATTGACGGTTTGGCGGATACAATTGTCCCGCAAGACAGCGGAGTATCGGGCGACTTCGGGATAGAATTGTACGGAGGAATAACGATGTCGAGGATCGCGGACCAGCTGGGAATTTACAACCAGTCGGTCTTTTTCCCGGGAGAGGGGCATGGAGGAGGATCCGACAGCCTTCAGGGTTTCGCTTCTA
>JBJKPN010000175.1:0-2396 GCA_046706365.1 Candidatus Kryptoniota bacterium
ATAAGAAAGCAGGTGATCAATAGGAGAAGTGTCTCGAAGAGGGCCGAGATATTCTCGAATTTCCCGTGACCGTAATGATGTTCCGAATCTGCTGGTTTATCGGCGGCGCGGACGGCGAAGAGAGTCATACCCGCGGCCATCAGGTCCAAACCTGAATGGGCAGCCTCGCTGAGAATTCCGAGGCTGCCCGTTGTAATTCCTACTGTAAGTTTGAAAACGGTGAGAAAGACGGCGGCAATAACTGAACTTAATGCCGCCCAGGTTTTTTCTCGCGAGGCGGATTTCGTCAATTACACTTTGATATACTTGTTTACGGTATCTTTGGTGTCCTGAACGTTCAGCTTTCGGAAAAGAAATTCGAATCTTTTCTCGAGTTCTTCGTTTGCCTTGCTGAACCAGTCCTTGCCGAGATTCCACATCTCCTGTTTGAAAGGCCCGAAGCCCTTTTTCCTTGTCTTGTATATGAACTGTTCGTCCGTCATCCCGGGTTTCTTCTCGTCGGCGAAGTTCTTTCTCAGGTAGTCGTATATGTTTTCCCTGAATTCCTTCGGGAAAATGTCGTACAATAGGTTCTGGAATCCGGTGGCCAGATGAATCTCGGCCGTGCCGACTCCGGGGAATTTGTGGAACAACTCCTCCGGCAGGGTCGACGCGCCGTGCTGAACGGCTCCGGCCATACCGTACTCGGCCCTGGCTATCTTCGAGATGGCCTCAAGCACGCCGAAGTCTATGCTGACCTGGGCCACTGTTCCGTCAGGCAGCGGTACTCCGCCGTGGCTCGACCCGGTCTGAACGCTGATCTTGCTGATCGTCTTTGCGCCGCTCTTTCTTGCGTTGAGTGTTTTCACGTAGCCTTGCATATAAGCCCGGAATTCCTCAGGAGTGGAATTCTTTCCGCCGACCTCGCCGATCTCTCCGCCGACCGAGACGGTAACGCCGGAAGGCTCAACTTCGCGAATCAGGGCTGTCATTTGAGCTGCGAGCTCATAATTGTCCCGCTGTTGTTCATCGATCGTCTTTCTGCTTAGATCGACGAGTGTGGATGAGTCGATATCGATATTGTAGAACTGGGCCGCGACTGCCTCTTTTATCAGAGATCTTATTCCTTCAGTCTCTTTCTGCGGATCCTGGGCGAATTTCTTTGCGTTGAACTGGAAATGGTCGCCCTGGATGAAGACAGGTCCGGAATAATTTTCCTTTACTGCCGCAGCGAGTATGCACGCGGAGTACTCGGCGGGGCGCTGAAAAGTGTACCCCATCTCCGACTTCGCAATCTCGAACACAAAAGGTCCGATGTTGTTCCTCTTTGCCACTCTGATCATGGCGCGTGCGAAATCGTAGGTGATTCCCCGGACGTTGACGGCCGGGACAGTGAAGCCGGACACTTCCCCTTTTCCAAATGCCGTGTAGAGATTTTGAATCGAAGCGGAACCGGAACCCAGATTCCTGGCAAGTTCCCGGATCAACCAGCGGATTTTGTTCTTTACCTCTTCATCAGGATTGAAAACGGATTCGTAGACGAGTGTGTCAATCGCAGAACTTCGCAGCTTTTCGGCGTTAGTCACGTCAATCTTCTTCCAGCCATCAACTTCGACTATACCTTGCAGAGTATTCTTCAGCTCGTCAATGTTCTTTATCATTTACACCTCCAACAATTTTCTATGGAAAGTTATTAGATATTATTTTTGTGTACAACGTGCTTATCTCGACCTTCTCAAGCGCGCCGCAAACCCGCCGTCCATGTCATGCCGGTGCGGAAATGTCTCCACAAATCCTTCGCGTCCGACAAGTGCCTTGTCCACAAAATCTCCCGCCGCTTCAAGCTCGAACTCGGGGTGACGTTTCAGGAATTGCGCTACTACTTCCTGGTTTTCTTCTGCCTCGATTGTGCATGTACTGTAGACAAGCGTACCTTTCGGCTTCAGAAGCTTCGAGACGTTTTCGAGAATCTGGTTTTGAATTTCGTTGAGCTTCTGTATGTCCTCCGGCTCACGCTTCCACTTGGAATCGGGTTTCTTCCTGATCACCCCGAATCCCGTGCAGGGCGCATCCACGAGTATCCTGTCGAATAGTGCGGAATCGGAATAAGCTGCACCGTCCGCAACCACGACTCTGGCTTTGCTGTAACCCATCCTGTCCAGCGAATTCTGGATCAACTTCGCCCTGTTCTCATATTTTTCGATAGAAACCAAGTCGATGTCCCCATCGGTAAGCTCCAGTATGTGGGTCGTCTTCCCTCCCGGGGCGGCACAGACGTCGAGTATTCGCTCGCCTTTCTTCGGATCGAGAAGCCTGGTCACGACACCTGCGCTTTCATCCTGCACCGTGAACTGGCCCGCCTTGAAGGAATCAAGTTCTCCGATACGGGATAGGCCTTCTACGTAGAGGAAATTCGG